>JBBRGY010000190.1:0-6126 GCA_038223495.1 Burkholderiales bacterium
CTGCGGGTGAATCAATAGCGTCGTGTCGACCGACTCAGCGCTTGCTTCGGCCAAAAATTCCAGTTCGCGCTGTAGTTCGTCGGCCAGCGCCTCTGGCGTGGTCGCGTCGCTCACGACGTAGCGAATCTGACCTTTGACGTGAACTGCTTTCGCAAATGGGCACAGATTTAGCCCGATGACTGCGCGCTCGAGCCAGCGCGTCGTGTCGGCGATCACCACTGCGCTTTGATCACTGTGTGCTGTTTTGGGATCGATCACGCTGCTCATGCTGAATTTTTCATTGGAGTGCCCCGAAATGACCATGACATAGTTTGGTTTGGCTCCACCCTTTATGAGAATTGAGCTTATTCATTAAAAACAAGCGCCCATGTCATTAGCATACGACGTATCGCGCGGCAAAAAATATTTCCAGGGGCGATCTGAGGCATTTAACTGGAGCCTCGGCGGAGTTATAAGAATCAAAGGGTGTACTGCGATGTTCAAAAAAAATCTCTTCCTATCCATCGTCGGGCTGACGATGGCATTTTCGGCCAGTGCTCAGTCTGGCACGCAAACGCTGGTCTTCGCCGTTAACGAAGGCGTCACCTATCGCGGCAATACTGACGTCGCGCGTCAGAACTACAAGCAGATCGGTGACGATCTCGGGCGACTGCTCAAGGCGACAGTAAGCGTTGACATGATTGCCGACTATGGAACACTGGAAAAAGATTTGGCGGCAAAGACCTACGATATTGCGTTCATCCACGCCACTCACATTGCGCTTGCCCCAGTGAAAAAAGGGACGTATTCGCTCGCGGCAACGTCGAAGGCGCATTTGAATTACAAGGCGTCGTTTCTGACGAAGTTGACCGCTCAGCCCAAGACGCCTGCCGAACTGGGCAAGCTGCTCGCGTCCAGCAGCAAGTTGATCGGCTCACCCGACACTAATTCGATCACGGCTTGGCTCATCCGCGCGACCTTGCGCGACGCGGCGGAAGTGTCAAAAACGACCGCGCCACAACTCAAATTTACGCGCTATCAAGACTCAATTCCGTTCATGGTTGAGGCTGGCTTTGTCGACGTCGCGGCGACCGCTGCCGAGCCGCTTGTGAAGAAATGGGTGGCGGACGGCGGCAAAGTGCTCACCACGTCAAAGTCAGTGCCAATTAAAAACGTGATCGTCTCGAACGCGCTAGGCAAAGAAGCGCTGGAAATAGTCCGCACTTACTTCACTGAGCTCAGCGCGACTCCGGATGGTCAGGCAAAACTTGATCGCATCGGTCTGAAGCAGGGATTCGTGACGTACGATCCGGCGGTGTATTTATCGCTCAGCGGCTATTTATGGATGTAGGGCTATTTTTTTGCTTTGGCGGCCGGTTTTTTGGCGTGGACTTTGTCCGCCTCAACATCCTTCGCCGCGTGATGGACGGCGGGTTTGATTAGCGAGTCGAGATTCTTTTCAACGGCATCGTGAATCGGGTTTTTGAACGCGGCCATCAAAAAGCCCAGCTTGACGTGAATATGGAGCTCCTTTGCCGTCACATGGAGCGAGCCGTTGAGGCCGCTTCGGGTGAAATTAAGCACGTCTTCTGCCCAGCTCGACTTGAGCTGGTAGTCTTTTTCCAGCTTGGCTGCGATTTTCTCGGCCATCTTTTTTGCGTTGGGAAGCGTGCTGTGATGCGCGCGCTTGATCGAAAATTCTGCCATGCTGTCTCCTGATTGATTGCGTGTGCGCTATTGTCGCCGCATGAATCTCCGACAGCAACTCGCTCTTGAGATTGCTCAAGAAGGCAGCGCGAGGACGTTCTGCGAACTCATAGTCATCGCGAGGATGCATGGCCTGACGATACAGAGGGCTCAGATTTTGCGACCGTAAGCGAGATGCGCGGAGTATTCTGCATAAGGGACATCGCTAAAACCAAAACGTCTGAAATCAAGTAAAAGCAATCGTAAGACAAATCGGGGCTTTGGTTTTGATGAATGAAACTTTGCCTGCGCATTCCGCAGCGCTCAATGGTCGCGTGCTCCGTTCCCGCAGCATCTGCTTGTTGGTTGCCGCGCTGACGCTCGCAGGATGCGCCCAAATTCCGCGTCTCGATCCCAACGCCCCGACAGTTAGCAGTAGCGCAGCGGGCAAGGACGTCTTCGCGCCGCCCAACAACCCGGCCGATCCCGCGTGGCATGGGGTAACGCTTCGCTTCAAGACGCCGACTGAATATTCGTTGCGCGAAATCGACGGACAACCCTGCATTCGTGCGATCGCCAAGGGCGCATGGTCATTGTGGGTGGCGGATGTGCCTGCGGCGCAGGCGAAGGCTTCGACGTTATCGTGGCGCTGGAACGTGCCCGCGTTGATTGCTGATGCCGACAATCTGGTGCCCGGCAAAGACGATTCACCCGCGCGCGTGGTGGTGGCCTTTAAAGGGGATCGATCAAAACTTGACGCAGCCGAGCGCTCCATCATGAATCTGGCCAAAGCGCTCGGAGGCGTTGAGCTGCCCTATGCTGCGATTCAATACATCTGGGAGGGCAAAGCAGCACCGGAAACGATTGTTCCGAATGGCAATACATTGCGCATCAAAAAGATTGTCGTGAAGAGCGGCTTGGCGGGTCTCGCCAGCTGGTTGTCGTTCACCCGAGACGTGCGCGCCGACTATCGTCGCGCCTTTCCGGGTGAAGAGCCCGGTGACATCGAAAGCATTGGCTTGATGACCGATACCGATAGTCTTGGCGGTACGGCTGAGGCTTGTTACGCGGATGTTGAATTGCGCTGACGGGAGTCAGTCGAAGTTAACAGAGCCTAGTCGAGTTTCGCGCCCGAAATTTTTACGAGTTCTGCCCATTTGACCTGATCCGCAGCAAGCTGCTTGGCGAAGTCATCCACGCTGCCGCCGGCTGGCAGATAGCCTTGGGCAATGAGCTTGGCACGCGTTGCAGGCTCCTGCATCGCCTTATTCGCCTCGGTGTTCACCCGATCAAGCACGCTACGGGGTGTACCCGCCGGGGCGACCCAACCCTGCCAGCCAGTGACCTGAAACTTCGGATAGCCCGCCTCGGTGGTGGTTGGCGTATCGGGCAGTGCGGGGTGACGAATATCGGTGGTCACGGCCAGTGCCTTCAGCTTGCCCGCCTTGATTTGCGATAAACCGACGCTGATCGCATCGCACATCAAATCAATCGGGCCACCGAGCAAATCCTTTACTGCGTCAGCGCTGCCTTTGTACGGCACATGCGTGATCTTTACCCCGTAGCTTGAATTGAGCAGTTCCAGCGCAAGGTGCGGCACACCGCCGTTACCGCCTGAGCCAAAATTCAATTTTTCCGGATTGGCGCGCGCGTAATCAACCAAGTCCTTCATCGAATTGAAGGGTGAATCTGCGCGCACCATCACTGCGAGCGGCAGATTGACTAGCTGGATCACCGGCGTGAGATCTTTCATCGGCGCAAAGCTCATCTTGCTGTAAAGCGCCGGGTTGATGCTCATGAGTGCGATGTTGGTGTGCAACAACGTGTAGCCGTCGGGCGCGCTTTTGGCTGCTATGTCGCCCGCGATATTGCTGCCTGCGCCCGGTTTGTTTTCGATAATGATCGGCTGACCCCATTGTTCGCTGACGCGTTGTCCGACGATGCGGGCGAGCACATCGAGTCCGCCGCCCGCCGGAAAACCGACCAGCAACTTCACGGGTTTGTTGGGGTAACTCTGGGCGCTAGCCGAGGCTACAGCTAGCGCTGCAATGCAGCAGGTAAACACAAGTCGCACAAGCATCTCCTCGAAGTTATGCCCTGAGGGCAAGTATTTCGATGATGGTAGTCTGAAATCATCGTTGATGAGCGTATCGGTTTCACTGGCGACGATGCGAAGTGCCGCCGCATCACGCGGCTATGTGCCGCAAAGAACGCCGCTCCGCAACGAGTTAGCCTGGGTTTGCCGCCGCCACGACAAAACTATCCGCGAAAAACTCATCGTCGGGTAGCTTACATTTGGCGACGAAGTCCGCCCTCGCTGAGTCCACCACGACGGGCGCGCCACAGGCGTAGACCTGATGCGCCGACAGATCGGGGAAGTCCGCAATCACTGCGTGATGAACGAAGCCTGTGCGACCTTGCCATTGGTCTTCTGGCAACGCATCGCTGACGACGGGGATGTAGGTGAACTGCTCAGGAAATTTGTCCGCCCACGAGCGCGCGAGAGCGTCCAGATACAAGTCTTTCGGGCGGCGTCCGCCCCAATACAGTGTCACTTTGCGCTTGATTTCGCTGTGAATCATGTGCTCAACGATGGCCTTGATCGGCGCGAAACCGGTGCCGCTGGCGACCATGACGATGGGCTTGTCAGATTCTTCGCGCAGAAAAAACGAGCCGTGTGCGCCTTCAAAACGCAGGATGTCGCGCACTTTCAGAATCGGTGCTGCTATACCGAAAACGCGATCAGTGAACAAGCCACCCGGCAAATGCCGAATATGCAATTCAAGGAGCGCATCGTCATGCGGCGCGTTGGCCATCGAGAAGCTGCGACGCTTGCCGTCTTTGAGCAAAAATTCAAGATATTGCCCAGCGCTGTATTGCAGCCGCTCGTTGGCTGGCAGTTTGATGCGCATGATCGACACGTCGTCGACCACGCGTTCCAGATGCTCAATGCGGCACGGCAGTGTCTTTAGTACGATGTCACCAGCCTTCCGAACATCGCGCGCTTCAATGACGACGTCGCCTTGCGGTTTGGCTACGCAGAATAGGCATTTGCCTTGTTCGCGCTCAAGCTCAGGCAAGGTCGTTGCCTGATGCGGCCCGTGTTCAACCGTGCCGGAAATGATGCGGCCTTTGCACGATCCGCACGCGCCATTTTTGCAACCATAGGGAATCAGGAAGCCAGAGCGCAGCGCTGCTGACAAAATAGTCTCATCGGCGTCGCACGTAAAAATGTGACCACCGGGTTCGAGCGTGATTTGATGCATGAACTTAAGGCTTGACTAGCGTGAAAAAGAAACTGCGGAAGCTGCGGCTGTTGATCGTCGGCGCGGGCGATGTGGCCCGTCGATTGACGACACGCGTTGGCGTTGATGAACGCGTGCAATGGTTGGGTTTGGCGCGTAGCGTTGAAACTGCCAATGCGCTGCGTCGTTCTGCGATTTTACCGATTGATGGTGATCTCGATTTTTGGCCGAGTCTCAGGCGCGCGGGCGCGCTTGCACGCAGCGCAAACGCGGTGCTGCACCTGGCGCCGCCGCCGGGCGACGGCACCGATGATCCGCGCATGAAGCGTTGGCTGGCTGCCTCGGCAACGCTCAGCAAATTTGGCCGTCGAGAGATGGAGCGCGCGCCTTCTAGCGCTATTAAGATGCGCAGCATGATTCGTCCGCACAAACCCCTGCGCAACGTGTACGTGAGCACCACCGGCGTGTACGGAGATTGCGCCGATGAACGTATTGACGAGACGCGACGAATGAAGCCCGCGAGCGCGCGCGCCAAGCGTCGCGTTGCCGCAGAGTCGCGCCTGCGCGCCTCGCGCGGACAGTGCTTCACCGTGCTACGTGCGCCTGGCATTTATGCGGCAGAGCGTTTGCCTGTGGAGCGTTTGCGTGCGGGTACGCCCGCGCTTTCTGTCGCCGACGACGTGTTCACCAATCACATCCACGGCGATGATTTGGCGCGCGCGATCTGGTTTGCAGTTTTTCGTGGTGGGGCGAATCGTGTGTTGAATGTGGTGGATGACGGCGAGCAAAAGATGGGCGACTATTTTGATGAAGTCGCAGAAGCGGTCGGACTGAAGAAACCACCGCGACTGCCGCGCGCGCAACTAATGCGCGAGGTGTCGCCGATGCTCTATTCGTTTATGAGTGAATCGCGGCGCATTGAGAATGCGCGACTGAAGCGCGAACTCCGTTTTCGCTTCAAATATCCAACGCCCGCCGCGATGTTGCGCGAAATGAAACCGGCGGCTGCGTTGCAAAGATCCTTGCTATGACGTTCGCCCAAATTAAAGCCAAACTCGACGCGTATGAGCGCCTGATTCGGCTCGATAAACCGGTGGGATTCTTGCTGCTCATGTGGCCGACCGTTTGGGGTTTGTGGATGGCGGGATTTGGTGCGCCGGACATTCGCTTCGTATTCATTTTCGTGCTCGGGACGATCCTTATGCGCTCGGCGGGA
>JBBRGY010000191.1:0-6118 GCA_038223495.1 Burkholderiales bacterium
GTAGTTTTGACGATGACCGCCATGACGCTGGTAGTGCTTACGGCGACGCATCTTGAAGATGGTGACCTTATCGCCGCGACCGTGCGAGACAACTGTTGCATCGACTTTCGCCCCTGAGACCAGAGGCGCGCCAAACACCAAATCTGCACCCGCACCGACGGCGAGAACTTCATTGAAAGTGATGGTGGCGCCGATGTCTGCAGGTATCTGTTCTATCTTTAATTTTTCGCCGGCTGAAACACGATACTGTTTCCCGCCGGTTTTTATGACCGCATACATTGTGTGAGCTTACCTTTGATGGATTTATGTGCCCCACGAGATTGAGTGCCTTAAAAGCACATCCATCGCGAAGAGCCCAAAATTATAGCCCGCTTTGTGCGAATTTGCACGTGTGCCGCCCTAGCTGTCCATTTGAGCCAACTTCTTGCCGCGTCCACGCGCGTCGTCACCTAGAATTCTCGACATGATTTCCACTCGCTTGAGCACGTCCGACAGCCTCCGTCACCACCTGCGAGACGAACTTTCTGCCCTCGACTGTCAACTCAAGAAGACATTGAACTCAGAAGTCGTACTGATTCGGTCAATTTCTGATTACATCGTCTCAGCTGGCGGTAAGCGTCTGCGGCCAATGCTGGTATTCCTTGCTGCACAAGCGCTGGGCGCCGATTCGAAGTCCGCGCTGGTGGTCGATTTGGCCGCCACCGTTGAGCTCATTCACACTGCCACCTTACTCCATGACGACGTGGTTGACGAATCCGATTTGCGTCGCGGTCGGGCAACCGCGAATGCGGAATTCGGAAATGCGGCCAGCGTGCTGGTAGGCGACTTTCTTTACAGCCGCGCGTTTCAGGTGATGGTCGGCACCGGCAAGATGCGCGTGCTCGCGCTGCTGTCCGAAGCGACCAATCGCATTGCGGAGGGTGAAGTCATGCAATTGATGGCGCTTGGCAAGCTTGACTTGACCGAGGCCGACTACATGCAGGTCATTGAGGCGAAAACGGCGAAACTGTTTGAAGCTGCGGGCGCGTTGGGGGCCATTGCCGCCGGTGCTGAGCCCGACGTTGAGCGCGCGTTGTCGGAATACGCACGTAGGCTCGGCGTCGCATTCCAGATCGCCGACGATGTGCTCGACTATCGCGGTGATGCAAGCTCATTAGGCAAGAGCCTGGGCGATGATTTGGCTGAAGGCAAACTCACGCTGCCGATCATCATCACGTTGCAGCGTGGCAGCGAACGCGGTAAGGCGCTGGTGCGTGAAGTGATCGCGAAACCGCACGCCGTTGAGCGGGAACAATTCACTCAAGTCATGGCGGCGCTGGAGGAATGCGGCGCCTTAGACGCGAGTCTGCAACGGGCGCAAGAAGAGGCTCAATCTGCGGCCCGTGAAATTGCCAGTTTGCCGGAAACAGAGGCAAAAAAGTGGATGCTAGAATTATGTGAATTCGCGGTGAATCGCAACGTTTAAGCGGGTCTTCGCCAAAGTCACTAAGTCATTTTGGTCGATCAGCGGGGTGTAGCTTAGCCTGGTAGAGCGCTACGTTCGGGACGTAGAGGCCGGAGGTTCGAATCCTCTCACCCCGACCAGAATCTCTTAAAAACAGTATTACAGCTTTTCGCTAGAAGCCTGCCTGCATAGGGGCTGGCCTCGCGTTTTACCTATTTTCGATATTGGCACTATTTGCCCACTAGCCCCGGTGCAGCCGTCTTTAGCGCACAAAGCCATTGACCCAATTCCTACTTCAACTGTTGCTGAAGTTGGTGCAGCACGCGATAGCACGGTAGCACGCGCGCCACGCTCGAATTCGGTTCCCGTCCTTCGCGAATCGCCGAGAAAAATTCACGGTCCTGCAGCTCGATTCCGTTCATTGACACGGCGACATGGCTCACGTCAATTTGTTCGTCCTTGCCATTGAACAAATCGTCATAGCGCGCGATGTAAGTCGCGCTGTCACCGATGTAGCGAAAGAAAGTGCCGAGCGGGCCATCGTTGTTGAAACTTAACGATAGAGTGCAAATTGCGCCCGTACTGCTTTTCAACTGAATCGACATATCCATGGCGATCCCGAGCGCCGGATGAATCGGGCCTTGCACCGCATTCGCTTTGACGATTTCTCCGCCGGCTTGATAGGCAAACAGGTCCACCGTGTGCGCCGCGTGGTGCCATAGCAGATGATCGGTCCAGCTGCGCGGCTGACCAAGCGCGTTCATGTTAGTGCGACGGAAAAAATAGGTCTGTACATCCATCTGCTGAATATTGAATTCGCCCGAATTGATCTTGTTGTGGACGTATTGGTGGCTTGGGTTAAAGCGACGCGTGTGGCCGCACATCGCGACCAGTCCCGTTTGCTTTTGCAACGCAACCACCGCCTCCGCACCCGCCAGCGAATCCGCTAATGGAATCTCCACTTGCACATGCTTACCCGCCTTCATGCAGGCAATGCTTTGCTCAACGTGCATCTGCGTTGGCGTACACAGAATTACTGCGTCAACTTCTTTTAATGCCAGGCTATCGGCAAGATCGGTGGTGACATGACCGATGCCATATTTCGCCGCTGTTTCTTTGGTCTTGTCGAGGTCGCGACTGACCAGTGAAATCACTTCAACGCCATCAATCAACTTGATCGCATCGAGATGTTTGGTGCCGAATGCGCCAGCGCCTGCGAGCGCCACTTTGATAGTTTTCATACTAAGTGTTTTCCAGAATGAGGTGGCCCACCGCCGTATTCGAAGCCGGAACATGATAGAACCGGTGGCGAACATGCGGCGGGTTGTCGTCCATGGCGCCACGCGCTATCAACCACATCACGAGCTCGATGCCCTCAGACCCAGCTTCGCGCACATAGTCGATATGCGGCACGCTCGCGAGCCCATCGGGATCGGCAATCAATTGATCGAGAAACGCGTTGTCCCATTCGCGATTGATGAGCCCAGCGCGCGGCCCTTGCAGTTGATGACTCATGCCGCCCGTGCCCCAGATATGCACGTTGAGCGGCTCGTCGTAGGACTCGATAGCGTTACGAATCGCACGACCGAGGTTGTAGCAGCGACGGCCCGACGGCACGGGATATTGCACCACGTTCACCGCAAACGGAATTACCGGGCACGGCCATTCTGAGGGTTGTCCGCACATCAGCGACAACGGCACGGTCAGGCCATGATCGACATCCATCTTGTTGACGATGGTGAGATCAAAATCCTGTTGAATCACCGACTGCGCGATGTGCGCCGCCAACTCAGGATGCCCCTTGACAACCGGCACCGGCCGCGGGCCGTAGCCCTCGTCGGCAGGTTGAAATTGCTCGGCGCAACCGATGGCAAACGTTGGGATCATGTCCAGACTAAAGGCCGTGGCGTGATCGTTGTAGACCAGAAAAATCACATCGGGCTGGTTGTCCTTCATCCACTGCTTTGAAAATTCATACCCTTGAAATACCGGTTGCCAGTAGGGTTCGCCACTCTTGCCGTGGTCGAGCGCCACGCCAATCGCGGGTACGTGTGACGTGTAAACGGACGCGGTAATTTTTGCCATATCAGAATGCCTTGTTTGATTGCGTGCTGTTCTTTGCACGGCCAGCGGCGCCCTGCGGCTGGTGTTGCTGCTGCGCATCCCCGTCTTCGCCGAGCACGCGATTGCCTTCCGGCGAACGCCCGCCGCTGATCATCATGTTGCGGTATTCCTCTTCAGTCATGCCGGTCATGCTGCCGGCCATTTGCTGAAAAGACTTGCCATCGGTCGCACCGATTTTGGCGAGAAAATAAATATTGCCGCCCAGGGAAATGCAACGATTCAGGTCCCGCGCGAGCACGCCCTGTTTCTGGGCTTCGGTCATCGGCCATTCGTCAAGATAAGCACGCTCATTAGCCTTGAAACGCTCGCGATTAGCGGCCTTCATGAGCGACATACAGAACTGGTTCAGGTGGTAGCCTCGACGCGATTGCTCGGCATCAAAAATCGTGGTTCCAGGCACATCCAGATAAGGTTTTTCGAGTGACATTTATTTCTCCTCGGGCCAGTAAAGCCTCATGGGATTGTCGACCAGCAATTTGCGTTGCAATTCAGCAGTTGTCGCAATGTGCGGGATGAAATCAACCAGCAGACCATCATCGGGCATGTGACCTTTCAGATTTGGGTGCGGCCAGTCGGTGCCCCACAAGACGCGATCCGGGAAACTTTCAACGATGCGCTTAGCGAATGGAATCACATCGCGATAAGCGTTCTGTTCACCATTCAATGCTTTCGGTCCGGTGACTGACAAACGCTCTGGGCAGCTCACCTTCGACCAAACATTCGTATGCTCGCGCATGAACTTGACGAACAGCTCAAACTCGGGGCCGTCGACGGGTTTTGTCACATCCGGACGGCCCATGTGATCGACCACCACGGTCGTCGGAAGCGCCGTGAAAAAGTCCCACAGTTCCGGCAGATCGACCGCTTCGAAATAGATCACCACATGCCAGCCGAGCCGCGCAATGCGGTTCGCGATTTCGAGCAACTCTTCTTTCGGCGTGAAATCGACGAGGCGTTTGACGAAATTAAATCGCACGCCGCGGACGCCCGCCGCATGCATGTCGTGCAGCTCTTTGTCGGTCACTGCGCGCTTCACAGTCGCAACGCCGCGCGCCTTGCCGTTGCTATGAACCAGCGCATCCACCATCGCGCTGTTATCGGCACCGTGGCACGTTGCCTGCACCACGACATTGCGAGCGAATCCGAGATGGTCACGCAGCGCATACAGCTGCGCTTTGGACGCGTCGCACGGCGTGTACTTGCGCTCTGGAACGAATGGAAAATCGTCGCCAGGCCCGAATACATGGCAGTGAGCGTCGACAGTGCCAGCGGGCACTTTGAATGTAGGCTTTGACGGACCGGAGTACCAGTCCAGCCAGCCGGGAGTTTTTTCAAATTTCATGAGGATTGCTGTCGTCAATGATGCGCTTGGAGAGCAAATTGTGCACAAGAGAGTTCGTTAGCTTTTTGTTGAAAGCGCCGTTTAGCGGGGGTTAGACTGAAATTTGGCAAATAGTCGATTTCCCATGAAATCGGCATCTATCCCCAGTGTTCATTGGCATTACGCAAAAAGCTGATGCGCATTTCTAATCGGCCTTGATTCCGGCCTCACGCACGATTTTTTCGTAACGTGCGCGTTCGCTGTGGATCAGCGCACCGAACGCTTCAGCACTGGCCGGAATGACCTCACCGCCCACGGCGGTCATGCGTTCGCGCACTTCTTTCGTTTGCAAAGCCTTCTGCACTTCGGCGTGCAGTCGCGCAACGATTGGCTTGGGCGTCGCTACGGGCGCGACGAATCCGTACCAGACCGACGCCTCAAAACCGGGGAAGCCGGACTCTGCAATCGTTGGCACATCCGGAAAAATCGCAGAGCGTGTCGGGCTCATCACGGCCAGCACTTTGAGCTTGCCGCTTTTGACATGCGGCTGCGCTTCCAGCGCGTTCACCGCCAGTATCGGAAGCTGTCCACCAATGACATCGGTGATGGCAGGTGCGCCACCGCGATACGGCACATGAAGCAGCTTGATGCCCGCCGCGCGCGCAAAAAGTTCCACCGCGAGATGTGGCGTTGAACCATTGCCCGGCGTGGCAAACGAGAGATCGCCCGGCTTCGCTTTTGCCGCTGCGATCAAGCTCGCAAGCGTCGCGTAGCCCGCCTGAGCGTTCACCGCGATCACCACCGGGACGCGCCCGACAAGCGAGACGGGTACGAGATCGCGCTCGGCATCAAACGGCGCCGGTTGATAGAGCGCCATGTTGGCTGCGAGCGCGTTCGCAGCGAGCAGCAAGGTGTAACCATCCGGTGCTGCGTCGATGACCGAACGTACCGCGATGTTAGTGCCGGCGCCCGGCTTGTTCTCGACGATGACAGGCTGTCCCATGCTCGCAGCCATGCTCTGACCGACAGTGCGCGCAACGATGTCTACTGCGCCGGCAGCGGCGTAACCGACCACAATTTTCACGGGTTTAGTCGGATAGTTTTGTGCTGATACGCATAGCGGCAGCGCACAGAGTGTTACCGCAAAAATGCATGCGACTCGCAATCTCGTGGCCTGGGATATCAAATTACTCATCATGTCGTTGTCTCCTTAAATATCAGTGTTAATT
>JBBRGY010000192.1:0-6112 GCA_038223495.1 Burkholderiales bacterium
ACCTCCCCGCGAATGACCGCACCGAAGTGCTCCATCTGACGCGCTAAAGGATCTTCACGCGTCATGGCGGCGACCGATTGATCAAACGGTTTCCACCATGAGCGATCCTCGGCTTTGCCATACGTTTTCAGGCGCATCGTAGGAACCGAGAGCGAACCGAATGTGCCCATGATGACGTAACAATCTTCGTCTTCGTAGGTGGAATACGCCTTGTTTTCCTGCGACGTTTGCTCCCAGCTGCGCGCGCATGCTGCGGTGTCGGAGAGCAGGAAACTTCCCAGCGCACCGTTCGCGAAACGAAGACTGATCGCGACGGTGTCTTCCACCGCAAAACCGCGAATCGCGTTCGACGACAACGCTTGCACGGCGACGATTTCACCGCATAGCATTCGCAGGTTGTGCACTTCGTGAATCATGTTCAGCAAGATCGGACCCGCACCGATCTCTTTGCGCCACGGGTTGTCGTTGAAGTAGTGATCAGGTTTAAAAAACACGGCGCTACCCGTCACACCAACCAGGTTTCCGAGCGCTCCGGCGTCAATGATTTCTTTGGCCCTGGCCATGATCGGGCTGTGCGCCCGGTGATGGCCGATCAGAACGGTGGCACTAGCTTGCTCAACAATTTTGACCAACCGCTCACCTGCTGCAAGCGTTGTTGCAATGGGCTTTTCGAGCAAGATCGGAATGCCTGCATCGATGCAGATAAGGGCATGCTCAACATGAAATTGATTGGGCGTGGCAAGCACGATGCCATCGGGCCGTGCTTTGGCGATCAATTCGTCCAGCGTTTTGAACAGCGGCACACTGGCTTTAACAGCGACGGCCTCGGAGGTCGGCGATGGATCGACAATCGCGGACAGTTCGCAGGTGGCGCTGTGCTGCAAACAATCAATGTGCGCCAAGCCAATGTAGCCTGCGCCGACAACTGCGATTTTCACTTTATCCATTGTTTCTTCGGCTCTGGTTCGCGCAAATTGTTCGCGCTGAATTCGCATCGATGTCGACACTCTATGTGCGCTGCAATTTTGCCACCGCAGACGTACGCACTGACGCCGCAATATAGTGACTCGCTAGCAATTGCGCACGATGCGTAGTCGCCTACAATTGAGCACATGTCACGAGAAAGAATTCACCCCGAAGGAACAGACGCCACCTATCGGGTGCAGGAATCGCTGAAAGCGCTGGTTAAACAGGGCGGTGCGCGCAAAACTTTCCGCCTCAAACCGGAGGCAAACAAAGCGCTGCATCAGCTTGTCCGTCTGCTTGATGCGGACACTGAGACTCAGGCTGTCGAAGCCGCCATCATGTCGCTGCGCGACGAGATGGAAGCGGCGGCCGTTGCAAAAAAGCAACGCCAGCTTCGTGCTTCAATCCGGCTCGTCAAATAGTTTTGACACGGCATTCGTAGTCGTACACAATTCAATTGTCGCTTTTGGAGACAAAAGTTTTAAGCCCTGCGGCCCTAGGTGGGTCACAGCCCCCAGACACGGTTCACAAATTTCCGGAGTACGTTTAGCCATGACAACCACTCGCACTTTCACCACTCTCGCCCTGCACCGTGCAGCGCGCTCGTGCGTGCGTGCGTTGCCAGCATTTGGCACGGGTTATGGCCCGCAACGTAGCTCGGGCGGCAAGTTCCGTAAAGCCGGACTGAATTTCATTAATGGTCCTGGCGACCTGACGACTCGAATGTTTGTAGCAGGAGCGCCTAGCGCGTAACGCAGCAAACAGGTTTCACCCGAAAACCCCGAGAAGTCATTAGACCTCGGGGTTTTTTGTTTTTTGGCGTTTGAAATCTGTATTGCCCAGCGCTCCAATCATTCATTCGTATTCAGGACTTTTCAATCATGGTTTTAGTTGATTTCACATTAATCGAGCGATGGCGAATCTTCGGCGAAGTGTCGTTGCGCAGTGTGCGACGTTCCACTCAGTCAGAGCGCGCTACGTCTCGCGTCACCACCGACACAGCGACAGAAACACCACGCGTCACACGCTACGTATCTGACATCGACCCGCAGGAAAGCCCCGCGCGGCGACAGTCGGAAGCGGCGTTGATGCACCGGCTTTTGTAATCGATCCAGCGAATGCCTCACCCAGCACACAGATAGCGTGCGGGTGAGCCATTCGAAAGCAGTTCCAGGCGCAATTGAGAGCGCTCAGAACGCCGGATGCAACCGGCACCTTTTTCGGTTCGATGCACCTCACGGCGCGTCAGACCAACCCGTTTTCAGGAAGACACGGTAACACCGTGTCACGCAACCGATCGTTGTTCGCATATCCAGAGCACACAGGAGTGAACAGCGTAAAGCTCGGCTGACGGACGCAGCGTCCGCCCCTCCTCCCCGTAGGTGTGGTTGCTGCTCCCGGTAAGTTCGCGTGCGCTAGAGGTGCGGCTAGTGCGCGAGGTGCAAGTCCTCACCTGAAATCCATTGTTCGACCTGCTGCGCGACTCAAATCCTTCGTTGCCCAGTGCTCGGAATCCTCATGTACCAGAGCGTACATTGCGGTCCCTGTGCTCTGAGCGCCTCGCCCTTGAGCCGCTCGCTACGGTCGCACAACGGATTTGCATTTTTTTTGGCGGCGCAAGCCGCCCACAGTTTTCGCGGCACGTGCATGAAGGCAAACCAAAAGCACGCGGCAACGTCGGACGCGACGTTGCCGAAATCCGAAGAATGGCCTTAGCGGGCGCGGCCTTTTTAATGTCGCGATGGTGCAAGGCACGTGTCTGCGAAACCCTCTTTTTTGACCATCAGCTTTTTCCTGCAACGACGTTTTCATAGGAGCTAACATCGCATTTCATTAAAAGTCGACATCAGTCGATTACTGCGCTTGGTCCCTTTGCAGTGGTCATTTTATTAAAAAGCTAAACTGCAATTTTCCTATTTAGCCCGTCTCGCTATGGCCATCGAAATCAACCTTCGTCGCCTCGAAGAAATCTCCCAGAACGCGTCGCGACCGGATCGCGGGTTGATGATCGACGGATGGAGTGTTGGCTTGTCGCCCGGCCTGGCCAAACGTTCGCGCTGCGTCAACGCGTTCTATCCTTCGGTGCGCCCGTTTGCGGTGAATCTCGCCCAAACGCGTGCGGCATTTGCAAAGGCCGATCTGCCGTGCATTTTCCGGATCACGCCATTCGTTAGCGACACCACGATGGACGCCCGCTTAGAAGCGCTCGGCTACGTCAAGTTTGATCCAGCGCTGGTGATGGTGCTCGATTTGTCGCAACTTCAACTCGATCACTTGCGTAACACCAACGCAACTTTCAAGCGACAACCCGATCTTGCGCTCGCTGCCACATCGGTCGCAGAGATGCGTGGCGATGATGCGCGCGAGACGGCTGGGTTGGCTGAGCGTTGGCGATTGAGTGCGGTTGAGGTGAGCGCCTCGTTTGCATTTGATGAAGCAGGTGTTCGCGTCGCACGATCGGTGGTGATTCGCGAACATGATCATATTGGAATTTTTGATGTCGGCACGGTGACATCGCACCTGAATCGCGGCTATGCCTCGGCGCTCATGGCAACTCAGCTGATTGAAGCTCGCGATACCGGCGCCCGCATCGCGTATCTGCAAGTGCGCTCCGACAATCCCGCGCGACGCATCTACGAACGATTCGGGTTTCGCGGAAACTATGAGTATTGGTATCGCGCATTGCCGGATGACGCGCGTTAACTTGCAATCGCGCTGTGGGAGCGGCCTTAGCCGCCAATGATCGTAACGCACCCATTCGCGGCTAAAGTCGCTCCCACGCGTATGTCGAATCTCGCCCCGTCGCACTCACGCAACGCCCGTAAGTTCCCACGGTCGTAAAACGGTACAAAGCGCGCTCCCTGCGACTACGGCGCGTATGATAAGGCTATGTTTCGTATCGCGCTAACGTTTCCGCGTGATGACAGTTTGCAAAACAAGCGCGCAATCCCACCCCATGCGCCGCCCCGGTCTCTGAGCACTGCTCGTGCGACCGTGCGAAGTAGTTCATCACTATGCTGACCCTTCTCAATATCCTGGCCGGTATCGCGCTCCTTGTGTGGGGCACGTACCTGGTTCGTACCAGCATGCTTCGTGTTTACGGCGCGGAGCTGCGGCGGTTCCTGTCCGTCAACGTCGACAACCGCTTCATGGCGCTGCTGGCCGGTTTGGGTGTCACCACGCTTTTGCAAAGCTCCACGGCCACTGCGCTGCTCACCACCTCGTTCGCGGGCAGTGGGCTAATCGCCACGGCACCGGCGCTCGCCATCATGTTGGGGGCGGATATCGGCACGGCGTTAGCCGCAGTGTTTCTGTCACGCGACTTGACGTGGCTATCACCGCTGTTGATCTTTATTGGCGTCATCGTGTTTCTGTCGAAGCAGCGCACGAGTGCCGAACATATCGGCCGCGTGAGCATTGGTCTCGGGCTAATGATGCTGGCGCTGCAATTGATCGTGGCCGCAGCGCGCCCATTGACGCAAACCGTCGGCGTTAAAGCGATCTTCACGACGATCTCTGGCGATCCACTGCTTGATTTGGTCATGGCCGCCGCGATCACTGTGCTCGCGTATTCGAGCCTCGCGGTCGTGCTGCTCGTCGCAACGCTGACCGCGTCGCAGGTCATCGGTCTTGATACCGCGTTGCCGCTGGTGCTCGGAGCCAACATTGGCAGTGGCGCGCTTGCTGTTTTGATGACGCTCAGCTCGTCGGTCGAAGTACGCCGCGTGCCGTTGGGCAATTTAGTGTTCAAGCTGCTCGGCGCTCTGATCACCATTCCGTTTGTATATCTGATTGCGAATTACGCTCGAGAATCTGGCTTTGGCGAAACTCAGGTAGTGATCGCTTTTCACCTAATCTTCAACGTGGTCCTGGCCGCGATATGTATTCCGTTGGTTCACCGCGTAGCGGATCTGACCCATCGCTTCCTGCCCGCCGCGCCGACCGTACAAGACGAAAGCCAGGCAAAGCACCTGGACCCACACGCGCTGCTCACGCCGTCGCTCGCGCTGACCTGCGCCGCGCGCGAAGCATTGCGCATCGGTGATTTTGTAGAACAAATGTTGGCCGCGCTTGGACGCCTGATGCGTGACAATCATCGTGCATCCGCCGACGAAATTCGCCGTCTGGACGACGTCGTCGACTCGCTCTACAAACAGGTGAAGTTCTACCTCACGCAGGTCAGCCGCACCCCGATGGGTGAACGCGAAAGCCGCCGCTGGACCGACATCATTTCCTTCACCATCAATCTCGAACAGGTTGGCGACATCATCGAGAAAAGTGCGAACGACGTCGTGGAAAAAAACATTGACCGCAATCGCAATTTCTCCGAAGCAGGTAAGCTGGAACTGTGCGACTTACACGCGCGGTTGGTGTCCAATTTGCGCCTAGCGATGAACGTCTTCATCAATAACGACGTCAATGATGCGCAGCTTCTAATCGCAGAAAAAGTAAAGTTCCGCGAACTCGAATTGGTGAACTACGAAAAGCACCTAGCACGCCTGTCGGATCAAACTGTGCAAAGCATTGAAACGAGTTCACTTCATCTCGACTTGATGCGCGACCTGAAACGCATCAACTCGCATTTCTGCTCGGTCGCTTATCCAATTCTTGAAAGCGCGGGTGTGCTGTCGCAAAGTCGATTGCGAGCCGTAGCTCATGAGCGCGCAGACGTGACGATCACGGGCGGCGGTGGCCAACGGGTGTAGCAGCCTTGCTGTGCATCCCTTAGCGCGAATGCTGCTCGCCTTGTGACCGTGCGCTATCCTTTCGCGTATGAAAGAACATTGCCGCCTTCCGCTTTCCAACTATGTGGAACGCTCCGTCGCCGAGATTAGGGCGCGCTCAAACAAGTTCGCTGACCGCATGCATCTGCGTCGCACGGTACGTGATTTCTCGGATCGCCCGATCCCGCGCGACATCATCGAAAACGTGCTACGCGCCGCAGGCAGCGCGCCTTCCGGCGCTAACCAACAGCCGTGGCATTTTGTGGCTGTTAGCAACGCCGAGGTGAAGCGCGAGATCCGCATCGCCGCCGAAGCCGAAGAGCGCGAGTTCTACGTCAACAAACGCGGTGGTGACGAATGGTTGGGCGCGCTCGCACACTTAGGCACCGACGAGCACAAACCGTTTCTGGAAACGGCGCCAT
>JBBRGY010000193.1:0-6106 GCA_038223495.1 Burkholderiales bacterium
CAATAGCGCCATGACCCATGCGCCCCGCGACAACATGCGCCGATGAAATCTGAGCGCTACCAGCCCCACTGCCACCAGCAGCGGAAGACTTGATAAATGCATCTGAACAATCAACACCAGCGCCAACACAAGCACGCCCCCCCACCGGCGCTCACCGCGCCAGAGCGCCAGCACGCACGCCAAAATCAATCCGGAGAACGCATAGGCGAGCGACGGATTCGTAAGGCTGTGCAAGAAAATGCTGGTGGGAAAAACGCAAGCTGTGATGGTGTAGAGATTGCCAACGGTGCGGCCAAAACTCTTCGCGAGTTGCCAACGCAAGAGGCAGACTGAGGCAAAACAAATTGCTGCGATCCACAGCATCACGGCGTGCTCCTCACCACCCAGCATGATTGGAATCGCAATGAAATAAAAGTAAGCGGGAGGCGTTTGAAAGCGCCCAGCGAATGGCTGGCTCACAATCGGAAAGAATTCTCCCCTCGCAATGGATCGCGCCACTTCAAAATCGCGAACGCCATCGACCGTGTGCGTCGTCGCATCGGTAAACGCGAAGAAGAACACAGCGTAGACCGCTAGACATCCCCACGCAAGCCAGGTCAGCCATCGATCCTGCGAGGGGTCTGTCGCGTGTTGTGGCACAAAGGCAATGCGGCGGACTTGATCCGAAAAAAGTGAGTTCACGGAACTGGATTAGATCGACTCAACGCGTGTATCCGAATGATCATCGCTCATGTTCACTATCGCTGTCTTTGGGTTCATTGGCTGCCAACATCATACCCTGCGCGCAAGCTTGTAAATCGTAGGTGTGTTGACCTTACCTATTGTGAACATTGCGAGCGAACTGGATCACGCATCCGCTAGCATCAAGCCATGAATGCAGCTCTCACCTTCCCTCACGACGCACCGCCTGCCGCGGGTGCTTGCATCGACATCGCGCCCGGAATCAAGTGGATTCGGATGCCGCTGCCGTTTGCGCTGGACCACATCAATCTGTGGCTGATTGAGGAGGGTGAAGGGTGGGCGGCGGTTGACACTGGTTTCGGCGTCGAGGCCACGCGTGCCCTGTGGGAGCAACAGTTCGCGGGCACGATGGGCGGCAAGCCGATCACGCGCATCATCGTCACTCACTACCACCCCGATCATCTGGGCAATGCGCAGTGGTTGGCCGAGCGTTTCGCGACGAAGGAAGGCCCGATCATCGTCGAGATGAGCCTGATGGAACTGCTCGCTGCGCACAGCGTAGCTGAGGGCAGCGGTGCGTACCAGCGCGTCAATCTGGCGACGTTCTTCCGTTCGCACGGCTTGACCGAAGAGCAGATCGACGTCACGGCCAATCGCGGAAACACCTACAGCGGCGGCGTGCCGACGCGTCCGCCGAGCTGCAACCGCATCACGCCGGGCGACACGCTCGAAATCGGCGGCAAATTTTGGGCTGCCATCGGCGGCTACGGTCACACCACCGAGCACATCAGTTTTTATTGCGAAGAGATGAAAGTGCTGATCTCGGGCGACATGCTGCTGCCAAAGATTTCTACCAACATCAACGTCTGGCCGGTCACGCCGCTGGCCGATCCAGTGACCGATTACGTGACCTCGTTGCAGGCGTATAAATACTGCGAGGAAGACACGCTCGTCCTGCCTTCACACGGCCTGCCGTTCCGTGGCATCAAGGCGCGCGTCGAAGCGCTCGAAACGCATCACGAAGACCGCATGAACGACCTCTACGGTGCGGTCGCGGACGGCCCGAAAACCGCCGCTGAACTCATTCCCACGCTGTTTCGCCGCAAGCTTGATAACCATCAATTGTTCTTCGCAATCGCCGAGGCGGTCGCCCACGTCAATCACGGCTGGCGGATCGGCCGATTGACGCGCGAAGTGGGCGAGGATGGGCGAATTCGGTTTGGCTTGGTGGGGTAGTTGCCACGTAACGCGCCGCTCTTCGCACCCGTCGTCACAACAGCAATGCGTGCGCGATAGCCTCTCGTCTAGCGCGCACCGGATCGCGTGCAATCCAGTCTGAGACCTGCGCGTCATAGGTCGGATGTTTCGTCATCAGCCGCTCGCCGCCGATCTTCATCAGCGCCTGCGTTGATTCACTGAACGACACGCCGCCCTCGTGCGCCACGTAGGCGTTCGTACACAGAACATTGCGGAAACCAGCGCTTGCTGCGCGCATACAAAAATCGTTTTCTTCGCCGTAGCCGCGCGGAAAGTTTTCGATATCAAACGGCCCAACTTTTGCGCGACATGCCGCAGAAATCAGCATGCAAAACCCCACACCTGTAGGCAGATCGACAGGCGGCGCAGGTTGCGTGCGTAGTGCCATTGCAATGCGTTCGCGCTCAGCCGTTTCGGGCACGGGCCAAGCACGCGAAAAGTCCGGATAGGAGCAGATAGTGGCGTTGTTGGAGAACGGCGTGACGGTGCCGACACGCGCATCATCGGTCACACAGGTGAGCATTTCATCGAGCCAATTCGACGTCACCAGCGTATCTGAATTCAACAGGCATAAATGTTCATTGGCCGCCGCCGCGACGAAGGCCTGATTCACGTTCCATGTGAAGCCGCGATTGACGGCGTTGTGACGGACTTGTATGCGCCGGTTTGTCAGCGCGAACGCATTGAGCATCGGCGCGATGCGCTCGTCGGGAGACGCGTCGTTGATGATGAGGGTGCGAAACGGCGCATTGACCCGCGCGGCGATTAGCGCAGCCAGGCAACGTTCAACGCTGTCAAAACCGTTGTAAACGGGCACGCAAACGAGCACGGTCACTGATCAGCTTTCCGCTGAAACGAAGCAGATGCAGGGCATAGACGCATAAAAGTTCATTTATCGATAACTAGCAAATTTGACGCTTAGCCCCGATAAGCACGTGCGTTCAGTCAAAAGCTGTATCCAAGAAATCAGTTGATTCGCCGCAGTAATGGTGTGTGTGCAGGAAGTTTATCGGGGCACAGCCACGCCGTTAAAGACAGGGCGGTGATTATTCCGAAAATGTGCGCGCCCATCGTACCGCGATGATCGTCGCCGTCATCTCCGCCTACACTCGTGTTTTCCCAATGGATATCGGAGTTTCTATGAGCTTATTCGACAAAGCCAAAGACGCAGCGCAAGCCGCAATCGACAAAACAAAAGACGCCGCAAGCGTCGCAGCCCACGCCGCTAAGGATGCAGGGAGTGCCGTTGCTCATGCCGCAAAAGACGCGAGTCACGCCGTCGCCGATGGCGCGAGTACGGTCGCGCACAAAGCGAAAGACTTGGCAGGTGATGCGGTGGATGCAACCAAGAGTGCGGGGCACGCCGTTGCCGAGGGCGCAAGCGCCGTCGCCGACAAAGCGAAGGCCGCAGGCGGCTCGGTCGCGGATGCAGGCAAAGGCGCGGCCTCTACGATGGGCGATGCCGCCAAAAAAGCGGGTAATGCCACGGTTGCCGCTGCGGAAAAACTCACCGGCAAGGACTTGAACAAAGACGGCAAGATTGGCTGATCGGTCTCGTGAATGAAGGCACGGCGCTTGATTCAAACGTCGTGCCGTCAGATGCTAGGGATCATCGCGTACCCGTAAAAAACTCGCAAAACGCGGTTTGCCGCTGGGCGTAATGTTGCGATAGGTGTAAGTCACCGGCGTGCCAACCGACGGCGGGTTGGCGCGCACGGCATCCGAAAATCCAGTGCCCAGTTTGAAGCGCACGCCGGCCTTTGTTTCAACCCATAGTGCGCCCATTTTTCCAGCGTATTTGCCCTTCCCGGGGACAAGTTCGATCACTGTCGCCTCTGTATCAAGCAGCGGTTTCAACTTCAACAACGCATCACTGCGGCCTGTCACATAAGGCGCATCGGCCAAGTGCAGCATCACGCCTTCACCTTTGCCTTTCACCACGGCATCAAGCTCGCGCTTCAGCGCCGCGCGATCTTTCACCGGATGCTGATCCACGGCTTTCAGCGCAGGAAAATTGGCGCGTGCGACGATCGCCTTGATCCGATTCGCGCGCTCGCTAAATGGCATCGCGGCAGCGCTCTCCGTTTGCGGCAATTCAAAGATCATGTAGTTCACGCGTTGCCATTCGGCATCATCCGGCACCGCTTTACGCACGATTCCCGAGAGCGCATCAAACTGTCCGCGTGCCAGCCAAAGCTCGCCGTCGAGCGCCTCTGGCGGCAACTTCGCGATGAACCATTCGGGCGCTGCCACCGTTCGACCACTACGAAACCGTAACGTTTTGCCATCCCAGATGGCGCGTACGCCATCGTACTTTTCGCTCACCAGGTATTGGGTGACATCCACCGACGGGCCCAGCACATTGGCCAACAGAATGGGGGGCGCGGAAAAGCAGGAAGTCGTGGTTAACCAGGCGAATACAAGTAGCGTCCGAATGAAGTGAATGGGTTGTTTCATAGGATCACCATCTCCGAGCGCTAAGCGCAATTCACAAAATATGTCGGCGGCGCTTCAGTGCCTGACAAGCCAAGATTGCTCTGCGCATTCAACGCGACCATAGAACCATTTTCTATGAAACGCGGACATAAAAAAGCCGCCGCAGTTTTCACGCGGCGGCTGATTCGCATTGAGCATGCCTCGGCTTATTTGCCGCCTGGAACTTTGCCCTCGACGCCTTTGACGTAGACGTTTAGCCCGCCCAGGAACTTGTCGTCTGCGTTAGCGCCTTTGGCGACAAGCTCTTTACCTGATTGATCGAAGATCGGACCTGCCCACGGATGGAACGTACCGGCTTTGAGGCCAGCTTTCACTTCGTCGATCTTTGCCTTGACGTCGGCTGGAACGTCGTCTGCAATCGACACCATATCGATGGCACCTTCTTTCACGCCCCACCATGAAGACCCGGACGCCCACTTGCCGTCAAGCACGTCGCGGGTCGTTTTGATGTAGTACGGCGCCCAATTGATTACTGCCGAACCAAGGTGAGCCTTCGGGCCATACGCGGTCATGTCGCTGTCCCAGCCGAATGCGCGCTTGCCTTTTTCCTGAGCTGTCTTCAGGACAGCAGGCGAATCGGTGTTTTGCATCAATATGTCGGCGCCGCCGTTGATCAGCGCGGTAGCAGCTTCGGTTTCTTTCGGTGGGTTGAACCACTCGTTGACCCAGACTACTTTAGTCTTGATCTTTGGGTTCATGCTCTGCGCGCCGAGCGTGAAGCTATTGATGTTGCGGATGACTTCAGGAATCGGCACCGAACCGACCACGCCAAGCGTGTTGGTCTTGGTCATCTTGCCCGCGATCACGCCCGCCATGTAGGCACCTTCGTAGGTGCGGCTGTCGAACGTGCTCATAATTGCGGCAGTCTTGTAACCCTTCGCGTGCTCGAATTTGATGTCCTTGAAGTCAGGCGCGACTTTTAGCATGGGCTCCATGTATCCGAACGTCGTACCAAAGATCAGCTTGTTGCCTTGACCGGCGAGGTCGCGGAACACGCGCTCGGCGTCAGCCCCTTCTGGCACTTTTTCAACATACGAGGTGACAATCTTGTCGCCGAACTCTTTTTCGAGTGCTTTACGTGCGTTGTCGTGAGCAAACGTCCAGCCACCGTCGCCAACCGGACCGACGTAGGCGAACGCAATTTTGAGCGGTTCGGCTTTGGCGGGTGCTGCGGCGGCAGGAGCTGGAGCAGGGACTTCAGCTTTCGGCTCTTCTTTTTTGCCACAACCAGCTAATGTGGCCAAAAGTGCCGCGCTGATGCCTGCAGCGAGCAGGGTGCGTTTCGAGTTCATTCCAGATCCCCTATGTGATTGAAAATTAAGATTGGTGAAATTGTAAGCAGGAATCGCGCTACGAGCCGGGATGGAACGGCTTGCCGATTGAAGCTGGCATGTTAATGCGAATAAGTGCCGGGTTCCGAGAGATGAGCGCCAGCACAACGATGGTGGCAATGTACGGTGTCATTGACAGGAACTGGCTTGGAATCTCGACGCCTTGGCCCTGTAAATGAAACTGCAACATGGTGACGCCACCAAACAGATAGGCACCGAATAGCACGCGCAACGGTCGCCACGTCGCAAACGTGGTCAGTGCCAGCGCGATCCAGCCTTTACCGGACACCATCCCCTCAACCCACAGCGGTGTGTAAATAATCGACAGATAAGCGCCCGCC
>JBBRGY010000194.1:0-6104 GCA_038223495.1 Burkholderiales bacterium
AGCACCAACACCCTCACCATGCCAAGCTGAGCCGCAGCGACAGGCCATGATGCCGCCGCTACCGCAGCTTTCATGCGGCGAAACGGGCCAAAGAACAGATGCCCGAAAAGAAGGCACATAATCGTGCCAATACCAACCATCAGATGCACTCCAATCGGAGCCGCCATACCCTCGCGACGAGCGTACAAAAAACCGCCTGTTGCGAGCAAAACCACAATCGCCGGGATCACAATCGAGAAAAATCGCGTCAGCGTGGCAGCCATCAGGCTCAAGCGTTGCGGCGGCTCCAGCATCGCAACCGACGGCCGCAAACAAAAGTGCGCGAACACCATCCCGCCGAGCCAGATAATGGCTGAAGAGAGGTGAAGAAGCAGGGCTAGGTTTCGCATGGGTGAAGCTCGATCAGCAGTAATGTTAATCGCGCATTGTCCGCTATATGCACAAAACTTTTAGAGTCGTGAGATTTATCATTGCGCCTGAACTTTGATGTGACGCCAGCCAATGACTCCCACTCCAATCGCTGCCTATCGGCAACACTTTGCCATCCCCGACGGCGTGATTTATCTCGACGGTAACTCGCTCGGCGTGCTGCCAAAGGCGACGCCAGCGGCCGTCGCCAAAGCCGTCGAACAGGAATGGGGTAACGGCCTCATCCGTTCGTGGAACACTGCTGATTGGGTGAATGCGCCGCGTCGTTGCGGCGACAAAATCGCGCGCCTGATCGGTGCGAATGCGGGCGAAGTCATCGCTTGTGATTCGACCTCGGTGAATTTGTTTAAGGCGTTGATCACGGCGCTCGCATTGCAGAGCGATCAGCCGCAGCGCAACGTCATCATCTCCGACATCGACAACTTCCCAACCGATCTCTACATCGCGCAGGGCATTCGTGATTTGTTGCGGGAGCGTGAAATTCAGTTGCACTTCGTCAAGCGACGGGAGATGGAGTCCACGATTGAAGCATTCAGCGGTTGCACCGCAGTCGTCATGCTCACGCAGGTCGATTACCGCACCGGCGAGCGCTACGACATGAAAGCGATGACCGCGCTCGTGCAGTCAAAAGGCGCGCTGATGCTCTGGGATCTGGCGCACTCGACGTGCGCGTTCCCCGTTGAACTCAACGCCTGCAACGCCGATCTCGCGGTCGGTTGCAGCTACAAATATGTGAACGGTGGACCGGGCGCGCCGGCATTCGTTTTCGCGGCAAAGCGTCACCTCGACACGCTCGACGCGGCGGGCACCAGCGCGCCGATTTCCGGTTGGTTTGCGCATGAAGCGCCGTTCGCGTTTGACCCGTTGTTTCGCGTCGTTCGCGGCATCGAGCGCTTCACCGTTGGCACGCCACCGATCCTGCAATTTGCAGCGCTCGAAGCGTCGCTCGACCTATGGCTCACGGTTGATCTGCAAGCGCTGCGCGAAGCATCGGTCGTGCTTACCGAATGCTTCATCAAAGAGGTTGAATCGCAATGCGCCGGTCACGGCCTGACGTTGGCGACGCCGCGCGACGCCAGTATTCGAGGCTCGCAGGTGTCGTTCCGCCACGCAGACGGCTACGCCATCATGCAGGCACTCATTGCGCGCGGCGTGATCGGCGATTTCCGTGCGCCAGATATTCTGCGCTTTGGTTTTACGCCGCTCTACATCAATAAGGATGACGTCGTGAAAGCCGTCGTTCATTTCCGTGATGTCATGTCCAGTCGCGAATACGAACGCGCCGAATTTCAATCGCGAGGAAAAGTCACATGAGCACCGCGCCCGGTTCCTGCCCCATGGGTTACGGAGTGGATGAAGCTCACGACACCTTCAAAGACAGTTTCAGCTACTCAAACTATCTACGTATCGATCAGCTCCTCGGCGCGCAATCACCGCTCACCACCGCGCACGACGAATCGCTCTTCATCACCATCCACCACGTGCAAGAAGTGTGGATGAGCCTCATCATCAAAGAGCTGCAAGGCGCGATGACGAAACTGAGCGCAGGTGACTTTGAAACCGCCATGAAAATGCTCGCCCGCGTGTCGCGCGCGCAGGAGCAAATGAGCAACGCATGGGAAGTCTTGAAGACCATGACGCCCGCCGATTACCTCGAATTTCGTGAAGCGTTCGGCAAGGCCAGCGGCTTCCAAAGCTGGCAATATCGGACCATCGAATTTTTGCTCGGCAATCGCCAGCGATACATGCTCAAACCGTTCACTGAACAGCCCGAACAGCAAGCGCGCCTCACAGAAATTATCGAGAGCCCATCGATCTATGACATCGCGCTTAAGGCGCTGGCAGATCGTGGTTTGCTGGCCGCGAGCGAGCTGCGCACTACCTTTGATGCCATGCCCGAGAGCAGCCCCGCCGTGCGAGCCGCATGGCTCGCCGTCTACCGCAACACCAAAGCGAACTGGGACTTGTATTACCTCGCCGAAAAGTTAGTCGACGTAGAAGACAACTTCCGCCGCTGGCGCTTCAATCACGTCACCACCGTCGAGCGCATGATCGGCTTCAAACCTGGATCAGGCGGGACGGCAGGCGTGGCTTATTTGCGCAAAGTGCTGGATGTGGTTTTGTTTCCGGAGCTTTGGCAGGTGCGCACGGATTTGTAGCGCTCAGTGCTGCGCCGCCTGGCGCAGCGCGTCTGCTGCCCACACATTCAAACTGACACCGGCCAGTTCAGCCGCCTCGATAGCCTTCGCGTGCACATCCGTTGGGACGCGCAACATCATGTTTCCGCTGACGGGCTTGTTGGGCGATTGGCCCAGCTCGGCGCAGGCTTTGACGTAATCATTCACGGCTTCGTGGAACGCCTTCTCGAGTCCTGTCACGGTCGCTGCGTGGAAACCGATGACGTCGCGAATGCCGGCAATGCGCCCGACAAAAGTTCGATCTTCACCGTCGAATTCGACACGGGCGCTGTAGCCTTTGTAAGTCAGGGCATTGCTCATGGTGTAACTCCGATCAGCCTCAGAATGTTAGATGTAGCGCTCACACAAGTTCAAAAATTAGTTGGTGTGTTTCTCTGATTGTTGTGACCAAGCTCTAGCGACTAGCGCAAGTGTTTGATTTTTCAAATCAACTTAACAATTCTCGTCCAATATTATCGACGCGGCTTCGGACATACGGGCTACGGCATATTCGGGGGCCGAGATGCCTTGCGGCCAATCGTGGAACCCCTTCAGCCAAATGTTCTTCATGCCAGCATTTCTTGCGCCGACAATATCGTTTATTGGATGATCGCCGACGTACCAGCAGCTTTCGACCGCGACTTCAAGTTCTGCTGCGGCGGTCTGGAAAATCTGAGGATCCGGTTTGGAGAGGCCGACCCTCTCGGACGAAACAATGCTTGAGAAGTGACACGCGAAAGGAAGTGATCGAAGTGTTGCGCGACGCGACGAATCTGCACCGTTTGAAATGATCTCCATGCGTAGCTCAATGCTGGCGAACAGCTCAATCAACTCCGCTGCGTCGTCCATGGCGACAGAGCATCTTGGAAAATGCGAAATCCAATGCGTAAACAATTCGGTCTTATCCGCTGGAACGCGCCAAGGCAATTTTTCCGAAAGCGTTATTGAAACTGCCTCCTTGATTGACTGGTAAGGCGAAAGGCGCGACGAGTAGCCACCGTTGTCGTCCACCAAAATCAACGCAGCAATTTCTTGAGGCAGCGTTTTGTAGAGCCGATGAGAAAAATGTTCAACGAACGCAACAGAATACCTGTCGATACTTTTTGAACGGTCGACCAGTGTGTTGTCTAGGTCAAAAAATATTGCGGGTGCGACTTTCACGGGAGCAAGCTTAAGCGCGCCAAGAGCGAGGCAAAGCTCATTTCGCCAAAGCTTTCATAGCATCAGTAAGCCCTTGAACAGTAGTCGGATACATCCGCTCGTTCATGATCTTTTTGATGATGTCGGTGGAGTAGGTGTACTCCCAGCTTCGTTCCGGCATTGGGTTTAGCCACGCGAAGCGCTTGAAGTGGTTGGTGACGCGTTGCAGCCACACTTTGCCAGTTTCCGAATTGGTGTACTCGGAGCTGCCGCCTTCCATCTCGATTTCGTACGGGCTCATCGCGGCGTCGCCGACGAAGATCACGCGATAGTCGGGGCCGTATTTGTGCAACAGATCCATCGTCAGCGTGCGCTCGGTGGTGCGGCGGCGGTTGCTCTTCCACACGAAGTCGTACAGACAGTTGTGGAAGTAAAAATGCTCCAGACGCTTGAACTCGGTTTTCGCCGCGCTGAACAACGCCTCGACCTGCTCAACGTGATCGTCCATTGAGCCGCCGATGTCGAGCAGCAGCAACACTTTCACCGCGTTACGCCGCTCGGGCCGCATCTGGATCGAGAGCATGCCCGCGTTCTTGCCCGTTTCTTCCAGCGTGTGCGGCAGATCAAGCTCGTCGACCGCGCCCTCGCGCGCAAACTTGCGCAGGCGACGCAGCGCGACTTTAACGTTGCGGATATTGAATTCCACGTTGTCGTCGTAGTCGCGAAACTGCCGCTCGTCCCAAACTTTTACCGCAGACCGATTGCGGCTCTTGTCCTGCCCGATGCGGATGCCCGCCGGGTTTTCGCCGTACGCACCGAACGGCGACGTGCCGCCGGTGCCAATCCATTTGCTGCCGCCCTGATGCCGCTCTTTCTGCTCTTCGAGACGCTTCTTTAGCGTCTCCATCAGCTCGTTCCAGTCCATCGCCTTGAGCTTCTCGCGCTCTTCGTCCGTTAGCGTTTTTTCGATGACCTTGCGCAGCCATTCCTCAGGAATCGCCGTCTTCAGATCGACCAGTTCGGACACGCCCTTGAAGTATTCCGCGAACGCAAAGTCGTAGCGATCAAACTTGCTCTCATCCTTGACCAGCGTGGCCTTTGACAGAAAGTAAAAGTCATCAATCGACGGCGAAATCACGTCCGCCTTCAACGCCTCAAGCAACGTCAAAAATTCACGCGTGCTCGGCTTCAAGCCGCGATGACGGAGGTGGTAGAAAAAATCGAGAAGCATGTGGCAATTTTCACAGAATTAGGACGTCAACGCGATTGCAATACTCCTAAGTCCCCATCATTTGCTGCAAGTCAACGCATGAAACCCGCTCGCATTGCAGAATTTCTCTATTCCACTCAGCACAGACTCAATCTTCATAATCGCGAAGGAGCACACCATGAATCGCAATGACGTTACGGAAAAGATCATCACAGTCAAAGTCAAAAAAGGGCTCAAGTGGGCCGATGTCGCCAAAAAAGTCGGCCAGTCAAAAGAGTGGGTTACGGCCGCCTGTTTGGGCCAGATGACGCTGACCGCTGAGCAGGCCAAAGTCGTTGGCAAAATTTTCGGGCTAGATGCCGAAGAGCAAAAGTGGCTGCAAGTGGTGCCATATAAGGGCTCGCTGCCGACGCCCATTCCCACCGACCCGCTGATCTATCGTTTGTACGAGGTGGTGAGCGTTTACGGCAGCACGATGAAGGAACTGATCCACGAAGAATTCGGCGACGGCATCATGAGCGCGATTGATTTCAGCATGGACATCAAGCGCGAACCCAACGAAAAAGGTGATCGCGTGAACGTGGTGTTGTCGGGCAAATTTTTGCCTTACAAAACATTTTGATTTGGATTGCTACGTCGCTATCGCGGTAGAGTGCGCACCCCGCGCTCCTGCGCCTTGAGCAGCCCGTCAAGTTCGTGGCGCATCGATCTGCAAATCGGGGTGCGCCGCAGCCACTTCGGGAATCGCCATGAGTGATGCGCCTACCTTCGCCACACGCGGGTAGTTATCCAGCGCAACGCCGAAACGCGCCGCTCCGATCAGATGGCTTGCCAGCGCCAAGTCGGCCATGCTGAGTGTTTCCGCATGGCAGCGGGTTGCGCCTTCGGGCAGCAAGGCCTCGTAGGCAGCCAGGCCTTCCCTGAACCAGTGTGCAGCCCATTCCGCACCCGCCGCGTCGTCCGCACCAAAACGTTGCTTCAGTTGGGCACGCACGCGCGGCACCACCAGCGGATGCGTGTCCGCCGCCGTCAGCAGGAACAGCGCTCGTACCTTCGCGCGCCCCGCAGCATCAGCGGGCAGCAGCGCTGGCGTCGGATAGGTTTCTTCCAGCCATTCAATAATGGCAAGGCTCTGTGTCAATGGTTCT
>JBBRGY010000195.1:0-6093 GCA_038223495.1 Burkholderiales bacterium
GAACACAAGACCCAGTAACGCCTCCCTCAGAAGGCGCACTGGTGGCGAAGACGTTATCTAATAGCAAACATATCGTGGTCACAGGCGTTGGCCACATCACGTCACCGCAGCCCTGCGTACGCCGAATCATCACAAAATTCATTGAAGCTGGCAATATCGCCGCAGCCAATGATGCTTGCGAAGCAGACTTAAAACTGCCGCGTCCGCTGTTCTACACATCACCACTGGAGGCCACGCCATGATCGAAGTGGATGGACTCTGCAAGCGCTTCACCGTTCGCGAGCGCACGTCTGCGTTCGCTTTGAAAGCAAGCACACGAATCGTCACCGCCGTTGATAATGTGAGCTTCATGGCGAAGGACGGAGAAGTCACCGGACTCCTCGGCCCGAACGGTGCGGGCAAAACGACCACGCTGCGCATGCTGTCCACGCTGTTATCGTCCGACGCAGGCAGCGCGCGAATTGACGGTGCCGATCTCGCCGCCGAGCGAGCGAAGGTGCGCCAGCGCCTAGGCGTTCTGGGCGATGCCAAAGGACTTTACTGGCGGCTCACGGCACGTGAAAACATCAACTACTTTGGTCGCTTGCAAGGCTTGTCGGCGACGGATGCACAGCAGCGAACGACTGCGCTCATTGACGAACTTGGTTTGCACGCCCTCGCAGATCGCCCGACGCAAGGCTTCTCTCAGGGCGAGCGCATGAAAGTCGCTATTGCACGTGCCCTCGTTCACAATCCACAAACGGTGTTGCTCGATGAGCCTACGAACGGCCTGGACATCATGTCCACTCGCAGCATGCGCGACCTGATTCGTGGGCTGAAAGCGCAAGGCAAATGCGTGCTCTTTTCGAGCCACATCATGCAGGAAGTGGCCGCGCTATGTGACCGCATCGTCATCATCAATAAGGGGCACGCCGTTTTCTCGGGAACACCACAGCAAGTGCTGGCGGTCACAGGACTCGATAGCCTCGAAGATGCCTTTGTGAAGCTCATCGGCAGTGAAGAAGGGTTGTTCGCGTGAGCGGTTTTTCTTTCTCCCGTTTAGCGCTGGTTGCTCGCAAAGAAATCGTTGATCTAGTGCGTGATCGAAAGAGCATTTTTCTGGCACTGTTCGGCGTGGCAATTTCGGGCCCCCTCGTCGTGTGCTTGTTGTACTTTGTCGCGCAATCGATTCAGGGGCGTATCGACAAGATCACCGCACCGATTGTGAGCGCGCAATTCGCGCCCGATTTCGTGCGTTTTCTGGAGCGTCGCGGCGTCAAAGTGGATGCCGATCCGCAGGACTACGAAGCCCGCGTTAAAAGCGGTGATCTGGATGCGGTGTTGGTGGTTGATCCGAACTATGCGACGGGGCTTGCTAACGGGCGACCAGTGACCATCACGCTTGTCACACTGTCGAGCCGGGAACGCTCCGCGCCGATTGCCGGGCGTCTCGCCGGAGAAGTGCGCAGCTACGCGAACACGATCGGCAACGAGCGGATGATTTTGCGCGGCATTGCGCCGTCGGTTGCGCGGCCCGTGGCACTGGAGGAATTGGACTTGTCGAGTGTCGAGCAACGCAGCGCCCGGTTCCTGCAAATGATGAGTTTTTATGCGCTGTTCGCAGGCCTGATGGGGGCTATTGCGGCAGCGCTTGACGTCACCGCAGGCGAGCGCGAGCGGCAGACGTTGGAGCCACTTCTAACAACCCCCGTGACAGTGTCGGAGCTTGCGATTGGGAAATGGCTGGCAGTCGCGATGGTGAACCTGTTGGCAGTCACGGCTTCGATGCTGGGTTTCTTGATTGCATTGAAATTGGTGCCGCTGGGAAAACTCGGACTGCCCTTTAATTTCGGTGCCCGCGAATTCACTGGATTCATGGCAGTGCTTATTCCATTTGCGTTAATGGTGCCCGGCGTGTTGCTCGCATTTGGCGCAGCAGGAAAGACCGCAAAAGAAGCGCAAAGCTCGCTCACGCTGGCGGTGTCGCTTGTCGGATTATTGCCACTGATCAGCTGGTTGCGGCAAACCAAGGCACCGTGGTGGGACGTCTGGGTGCCGGTGAACGGCCAGTTTGCAGTGCTCTCAAAAGTGTTGCGGGCCGAGGCGATTTTGCCGCTCGAATGGGTGGCGATGTGGGTCGTGCCTGCGTTGCTATGCGTCGTCGCATTAGTCGCTTTTGCTCGTCGATTAGGCGATGAAAAAATGTTGGCGGGGCGCTAGCTCGATTGGTGAATCGGCAGCGCGCGAAGCGCTCAGGCGTGAGCTCGATGAGCGCCCCTTTCAGCCGAAATGCAGGGAACGTTCGCAGCGGCATCAGTGAATTCAAACTGCCGCTTTACGAGGGCTGACACTAAAGGCAATAATCACCCAGATGCGCCACCGTGACGAACCTATGGACTTCCGCAAACTCATCGACCAGTTGTCACAGTCGTTCATGTCCAGGCGATTTACGAAACAGGATATCGCTCGATTAGGCGCAAGCGGTAGCACGCGGCAACATTGTGCTCACTAAATTTTTGTACATCGGCAAACGGTGGCGGTGCGCCATCAGCGGACTTGATCACAACACCAAGCCACCGCTCTACTCGCGGCGGATGTTCGATGGTCACATTCAGTTTCCGACGCCTGAGAGGGCCAGTTGATGGACGTGAGCGGCGCATCGCGGTGGAACAATTTTCTGCCCTCGCTACCTATTCTCAACTGGGGGCGTCGTTACAACCGTGAAACGCTGCTGAGCGATTTGATGGCGGCGGTGATCGTCACCATCATGCTGATCCCGCAAAGTCTCGCCTACGCGCTGCTGGCGGGCTTGCCACCTGAGGTCGGGCTCTATGCTAGCGTCGCGCCGCTCCTTCTGTACGCCGTATTTGGCAGCAGCCGCGTGCTCGCCGTCGGCCCCGTCGCCGTGGTGTCGTTGATGACTGCGGCCGCCATCGGCGATCATGCAGTGCCGGGCTCATCAGCTTACTGGGCGACGGCGATTACGCTCGCGTTTTTATCCGGCGGCATGTTGCTGTTGATGGGTTTATTTCGCCTGGGTTTTCTCGCAAATTTCCTAAGTCATCCCGTCATTTCGGGCTTCATTTCCGCGTCTGCGCTCATCATTGCCGCGAGCCAGTTAAAGACGCTCATGGGCGTAAAAGCGGGCGGTCAAAACGTGTTTGATTTATTGCGATCATTGCTGGTGCAGGTGTCGAATACGCATCTGTTGACGCTCGCAATGGGGTTGTTGGTAGCCGCGTTTTTGTTTTGGGTACGCAGCGGTCATGATCTCGGCTTCAAGCGACTAATGATTCGCCTGAGCGTTTCAGCAAAAGCGGCGGATGTGATTGCAAAAGCAGGTCCAGTCGCTGCGATCGCCGCGACTACTGCGCTCACCTGGGTGTTTGATTGGCAAGCCGCTGGCGTGAAAATTGTCGGCACCATTCCGCAAGGCTTGCCGCCGCTGACAATGCCGTTGTGGGATCTGGGACTGTGGCGCGAGCTTGCCATGCCAGCGCTTTTGATCAGCGTCGTCGGCTTTGTAGAGTCCGTCTCCGTCGGTCAAACGTTGGCTGCTAAACGACGCCAGCGCATAGAGCCGGATCAGGAACTGGTGGCGTTGGGCGCGAGCAATTTGTCCGCTGCGTTCACCGGTGGCTTTCCGGTGACAGGTGGTTTCTCGCGATCAGTCGTCAATTTTGACGCTGGTGCGCAAACGCCCGCTGCGGGTGTTTTTACCGCTTTCGGCATCACGCTGGCTGCGCTTTTACTCACGCCCACGCTGTACTTTTTACCGCAAGCAACGCTATCGGCAACCATCGTGGTTGCGGTGTTGTCGCTGGTTGATTTCAGCATTCTTAAACGCACGTGGGCATACTCCAAACCAGACTTTATCGCCGTCGCCGCGACGTTGATCGCCACGCTTTCGCTGGGTGTCGAAACCGGTCTGGTCGTGGGCGTTGGCGTGTCGCTGGCGCTCTATCTCTATCGCACGAGTCGTCCGCATATTGCAACGGTAGGGCTCGTGCCCAACACCGAACACTTCCGCAACGTCACGCGGCATTCGGTGCGCATCAGTCCGCGTCTGGTAAGTCTTCGCGTCGACGAGAGCCTGTACTTTGCCAACGCCCGTGTGCTGGAAGATCGCATCAACGACGCGGTGGCGGCGCAGCCTGAGCTTGAGCACGTCGTGCTGCAGTGCTCCGCAATCAACGACATCGACGCCAGTGCACTGGAGAGTCTGGAGGCGATCGAACAGCGCTTACACGACGCCCGGATCGCGTTGCATCTCTCAGAAGTCAAAGGCCCGGTGATGGATCGACTCCTGACCACCGAATTTTTGCGAACGCTCAGCCGAAAAGTATTTTTGACGCACTATCAGGCGATCATGGCGCTCACGCCAGAGGTCATTTCCCCGCCTACAGTTTCTTCGCAAAATACTCTGAAAACGCCGGATTAGGACAAACAGCTTTTGCCGGAAAAGACGTTTGCACCGGGGCTAGCTGCGATAAAGCACCTAAATCGAGTTATTGCTTTTCAAGACTCAGGCCCGAATAAAATAACGCTTGTACAGAAAAGCTGTATGGTTCAAGCAGCGTTTACAGGCAACGCAGTCGTGTACTTAATCTGCTCCATTGCGAACGACGAACTCACGTCGAAAAGCTCGGTGGAGCGGATGAGCTTTTTGTACACCAGATCGTAACCCGCGATGTCTGGCACTACGACCCGCAACAGGTAATCGATGTCGCCGCTCATGCGATAAAACTCGACGACTTCGGGAATCGCGCTGACAGCGGCGGCAAATTGCTCCAGCCATTTCAAGTTGTGCTGCTGCGTCTTGATCGACACGAACACGGTGACGCCAACGTTGAGTTTTTGTGGATCGCACAGCGCCACACGGCGCGTAATGTAGCCCTCGGATTCCAGTCGTTGCACGCGTCGCCAGCACGGCGTCTGCGTGAGATTGACATGCTCTGCCAGCGCTGCGAGCGGTAGCGTGGCGTTCACCTGCAATAGTTCGAGAATCTGTCTATCCACCTTGTCGAGCAAAATTTTCTCCAAAGCAGTTATTTTTTAGATTCTACTGCTCATCATTTCGTTTGAACAAGGCGAACTTGCAAACGCATTGCACGCTTCGGACTCTATGATCTTGTGAATAACTCAAGCTCAGATGAGCGCCAAAATCGCCATGGAAAACCGCTCACTCATCACCTCCGTCAATCGCGCTTTTTCCGAGCACCCGGCGAGCGTCGGCGAAACATACGGCCAGCACTTTTTTGTGGCCGGAAGTTTTGGTTGGGCAATGTTCAAAGCAAGCCTCGCCTGCTTCGTCCATGCCGTGTTGCCGTTTGCATTCGTCAAAACCGGCAGCACGACCATTACAGAGCTGCACACGCGCATGGTGCTGAAACGCAGCGAGCAGCAAATGCAGAGCGGCGTAGCTGCGCCGCAATCCACGCACGTCGGTAGCTGACACGGTCACAAATTTAACCGTCGGCTGCAAGCGGCTGACGGCAAAGGACACATGGCGCTGCCCAAGCCGTTGCGTGGCGCGTTACCCGATCCGTGGAACAATCGGCGCACGATGACTGTCAATTTCCCGCTTTGAATCCCGCTATAGCGCTCGCGCTGCACAACTGGCCATTTGCCGTCTGGTTGCGTTCAGCGCCGGTTGTTTACCCGACGCTGGAGGCGCTGCACATCATCGCCATAGCGATCACGTTCGGCTCGCTTTGGATCGTTGAGTTGCGATTGATTGGCGTACGTCTGTTCGGGCTTGGCTCGATTGACGTGCGCACGCTCGCTACGGCAACACTGCCTTGGACGCTGCTCGGCTTTACGCTAGCGGCGATGGTCGGCAGTCTCATGTTCCTGGCGCGGGCATCGGATTTGATTGGCAATGGCGCGTTTCTGACAAAGATGTTGCTGCTGTTTACAGTGGGCACCAACGCCGCGATCCTTCACAGTCGCGGCCCGTTAAATCCTGAGAGTCGTTTCACGCGCGGTCAAGCGCTGTTCTCGCTGTTGTTGTGGATCGGAATCATTTTTTGTGGCCGCTGGATAGCGTACGTTTAGCCGTTAAGGAATCATCATGTTTCGCGCATTTCTCATAGGCACGTTTGCCGTTTTCAG
>JBBRGY010000196.1:0-6072 GCA_038223495.1 Burkholderiales bacterium
CGAGCGCTTTCAATTCGCCGATCACGCGCGCCGGATCAGGGTAGCGCGATGGATCGAAATTGAAGTGAAAGCGTGTGGGCGTGTCCTGCCAGGCACGACCATCAAACGTGATGACATCGACGGGAAATTGCCGATCACGAAACTCGCGCGCGGTCTTCATCGTGTCCGCCTCGTCACGATAGTACGCACGGCTGATCCACACGCCGAGCGACCACAGCGGTACGTTCTGCGGCTTACCTGTGATCTGGTGATACAGCGACACAATTTGCGCTGGCGTATCGGCGACGAAGAAAAACAGATCGAGTTGCGGCTCTTCTGCAACGATCACGTAGCTGCGATTGCTCCACTGCGCGTAGCCCACGCCGTGAGCGACGTCGACCGTGGTGTGCGTCAGGATTCCCCAGCAGCCGTTCGGCGTGATTGCCCATGCAAACGGCGTGTTTTTGTAACTCAAATCGGTATTGACGCCAAGCGCGTCTTCAACGCGTGAGCTAACCAGTTGGCCGCGTTTGTTGAGCGCACCGCCCTTTTCACCGAGACCGTAAACCGGCGTGTCGGACGACAAAGCGAATGCTGCGATAGCTTGCATTTCGCTCACGGCAAAGGACGCGATGCGCGTCGCCTCTAGCGGTTTCGCCATGCCCCGAAATTGCTCGTCGGTAATGCTTGTGAGTACAGTCTTTCCCTTGTATTGCAGAGTCAAATTGACCGCGTGTGTCGCGTCGCTAGACAACGTCAGCGATGCGCCGCCCGAGCTGATCGACAGTGACGATTCGGCCTGTTTCACTGTGGCGGCATCGTCAATTTTCACCGACACCAAACCGTAGTCCGGTTTCGCAATCGGGTTCATGCGCAAGCGAAAGATGCCTTTGCCGCAGCTCGCGAGTGAGAAAGTTACTTGCGAACCGTCGAGTGAAACGACCGTCGCCTCCTGCGGCGCAGCGGCGCTGGGTGTGAGCGAAATCAGGCGATCAAATTGTGTAAAGTCCATGGTGCAACAAAGAAAAAACTAGTAAGCGGAAGTGGGTGCGGTTTGGGTGGGCGGATCGCTCATCGGTGTATCCGACGAGAGTTGGCGAATGCGCGCGATGCCCGTTTTGGCGCTGGTCATCAACAGACCGATATCACTGGCGTGCGACACGAAGTTGAAGCCCACCGAATAGGCCCAGGCGACCATTTCCGGTGTTGGTAATACGGTGCCGAGCGGCACGCCTGCGCGTCGGCAAAAACCGGCGACTTCGGTCATCATTTCTTTGACTTGTGGATGCGTCACATCGCCGCCGTGCCCGAGCGCTATCGAGAGATCGCCAGGTCCGATGAACAATCCATCAATCCCAGGCACGCTGGCAATTTGCATCGCATTGGCCATCGCCTGCGGCGTCTCAAGCTGCGCGATCACGCAAACTTCCTGATTGATGCGCTCGAAGTAGTCCGGAATCGTGTTGTAGCGACTCGCACGGTGCATCCGTGCAAAGCCGCGATCACCAAACGGCGGGTAACGACAGGCGCGCGCCAACGCGACTGCTTCATCAACCGAATTGACCATCGGGAAGTAGAGCGATAGCGCGCCCAAATCGAGCGCGAATTTGATTTGCACTTTGTCGTGCGATGACATGCGCACCACCACAGACGTATTGCTCTCGGCAGTCGCTTGCAGCAAAGCGTGCAGGTCGTGCGTGTTTGCGGTGGAGTGCTCGATGTCGATGACCATAAAGTCATAGCCTGCGTTGGCGATAACCTCTGCCATGACGGTTGAGGCCGACATGAACCATGCGCCAACCAGACATTCGCGCCGAAGCAGCGCGTGTTTAAAAGAGTTGTTCAATGCCATATCAGCGATCAAAAATTGGGTTCAGCGCGGCTCTTGCCTGCAAGGCCCTCAAAATCTGCCTCGGTCAGCCTCACACTTCATAAAAGTGCGATGGGCGCGCATTGCATAGCGATGGTTGTAGCGCAGCGCGACTGTTTCTGGTGAAACTTGCCCGCGTACCGCACGTTGTCGCGCGCACTTTGTTGTCCAATGCAACAACAAATCGCGAGAATATCATAAGATTGAGGCAAACATATATATCATCTAGATCATCTATATGACTGAGTTTTTGAAGGCTGAACTGGCGCTCGACGCGCGCGCCACACTGGGCGAATGCGTTCGCTGGGACGCGCGCGCAAAATTGATCTACTGGATCGATATTCCGGGTCGCAAGATGCATCGCTACGATCCGTCGAGCGGTCGCAACGACACGATGGCGCTCGATCAGGAAATGGGCTGTTTCGCGCAGGACGAGCGTGGCGGATTCATCGCTGGCATGCGCTCAGGCTATGCGCGTATCAATCGTTTCGGCGGCGACGTGACGCTCTTGACAAGCCCCGACTACGATCCCGCGAAGGCACGCTTCAACGACGGCCGTTGCGACGCGGCGGGGCACTTCTGGGCGGGCACGATGTGGGAGCCGCGCGACAAGGCAGGCGCGTATGTTTACTGTCTCGAAACCGACGGGCGTTTCAGTGCAAAAGCGAATCCCATCATCCTGTCGAACGGTGTTACGTTTTCGCTCGACAATAAAACCTTCACCTTGGCCGACACACCCAATCATGTGCTGTGGGCGTTTGATTACGACATTGATGACGCCACCGTGAGCAATCGCCGCGTACTGCGTACGTTCGATCCACCGAAAGGTCGTCCGGACGGGGCTTGCGTCGATGCTGAAGGCAACGTTTATTCGGCTGTTTTCGCGGGCGGTCGCGTCGAGAAAATTGCTCCCGACGGCGTATTATTGGCGGTGATTCAACTGCCCGTTCCGAACATTACGTGCTGCACGTTTGCTGGCGATGATTTGCAAACGCTCTACATCACCACCGCGCGAACGCGTATGACTGACGAGGAACTTGCGGCCAAACCCGAAGCGGGCGGATTGTTTGCCGTTCGCATGCCCAGCCATCACGCGCCCGGCATTCTCGAACCGCGCTACGCAGGATAACTATGAACCGTTTGACTAATCGCTATCCTTCGCTCGCTAACAAACACGTTTTCATCACGGGTGGCGCCACCGGAATCGGCGCAGCGCTCGTAGAAAACTTCATCGCGCAGCAAGCCATCGTGAGCTTTCTCGATATTGATGACGCCAGCGCGAACGAGCTGATGACGCGCCTCAACGTGGCAGAGCGGCTGCGCTACTGGCACTGCGACATTCGCGATGTGAAAGCGTTGCAGGCCGTGATCGCCGAAGCGGCGAGCGTGCGCGGCGGTCAACTCGATGTGTACATCGGCAACGCGGCGAACGACGTGCGCCACGCCTTTGACGATTTGACGCCCGAGTTCTGGGACAACAATCAGTCGATCAATCTTCGCCCGCAAGTGTTTGGTGCGCAGGCGGCGGCGCGAGCTATGCCAAACGGCGGGTCGATCATCACTACAGGCTCAGTCAGCTGGATGCGTCGTCGCACCGGAATGGTCAGCTACACCACGAGCAAGGCGGCCATTCACGGCCTCACGCGCACGCTGGCGCAGGAGTTGGGGCCGCGCGGCATTCGAGTGAACTGCGTCGTGCCCGGCGCGATTGTTACGCCGAAGCAACTGGCAATGGTCGTCACACCCGAGCTGGAAAAGCAGTTTCTGGATAATCAGGCGCTGAAATTTCGGCTCGATGCGGATGACGTGGTAGCAATGGCGCTGTGGCTGGCGAGCGATGATGCGCGCGGTTGTGCGGGACAGGCGTTTATCGTGGATGGTGGCATTGTTTAGGCGTCATTTGCTCATTGGCTTTTTTCTGTAACGACGGCTACTTAGGCGCTATATCGCGATATTTGCATAAGTCGACTATTTGCGTTTCAGGCGCTTAGCCTCTATATAATGGCGATTACACCAAAAAGCTGATAGCTATGACGAATCCAATTCCCGGCCTGCGCTTCGGCGAATTTCAGGGCTTTCCAGCGCTCTTGATCACTACGCCATTCTCAAAGGCCGCAATTAGCTTGTTCGGCGGGCATGTGCTGTCGTTTGTGCCCACCGGGTTCGAAGACTTGCTGTGGATTTCACCCACCAGCAAGCGCCCGCCGGATCCGATTCGTGGCGGCATCCCAGTCTGCTGGCCGTATTTCGCCAAGCAAGGGCAACCGCCAGATGCGCCGCAGCACGGGCTGGTGCGCACGCTGCAATGGCAGGTGACTCACGCCGAACAAACGGCGAATGGCGAAATCGTGCTCGCGCTGTCCGCGCCGGAAGTGCCCGAAGTTCCGATGAATGTGATCCTTACGATGCGCATTGGTCGCGCGTTGGAACAGGCGTTAACGACGGTGAATCTGAGCAAAGAGACGGTGCGTTTCACCCAGGCGCTGCACACGTATTTCCGTGTTGCCGATGCCAATCACGTTCATGTCACGGGACTCGATGGACTGACCTATGCCGACAAATTCGATAATTTCAACGAGCACACGCAGCGCGGCGACTGGAACTTGCAAGATGCGCGCGATCCGGGTCGCAGCGACCGAATTTATGGAAACACGGGCAACGAGTTCGCGTTGATCGACCCAGTCGGACACAGAAAGATCACGCTCACCACGTCGGGCAGCAAAACTTTAGTGGTGTGGAATCCAGGCGCTGAATTCATCAAGACGTTCGCCGATTTGCCGCCCGAAGGTTGGCGCAATTACGTGTGTCTTGAAGCCGCGAACTGCGGCTCCGAAGTGATCGAGATAGGCACCGATGACTCGCATGTGTTGCAGCAGACGATTAGCGTGGCCGCGCTGACGGCGCATTGATCGCCAGTTAACGGGTACGGGCGCTCTGTGGGAGCGCCTAAAGCCGCTCGCACACAGACAACAGCGGGCTAAACCTTAGGCGTCACACCCTTAGCTACTCGCCTTGCCTTGCGGAAATCACTCACCTCTGCACGCGTTACAACGCCGTCTTTGTTGGCGTCCATCGCATCGAAATTTTTGCAGATATGCCGCGTTTTTCCGGCGCACGCTTCGGCTTTGGACAGCGCGCCGTCCTTATTACCATCAGCCGCCCCGAATTTGCCGCCCGGCGCTGCGTTGGCAACACCGGCCACTAACGTCACAATGGCCGCCAGCGTGAATGATTTAAATACGTTCATGCGGCCCCTCGTCGATATTGCGTAGCGTTAACGAGCCCAGCGTGGCCGGGCTCGGTCGAATTAACGGTAGCGCCAGCCTGCGACTTCATCACGGCTCAAATAGCCATCGCGGTTGCGGTCGATATTGCCAAAATTGCGCTGCCAGTGCGGATACATCGCGGCTTCATCGAACGATACGTAACCGTCGCCGTTGGTGTCAGCGTTGGCGAAACCATCAGCCACAGGGGCTGCGTAGTTAACGCCGTAGCTCACCTCGGCTGGCCCGTAATACGACGGCTCAACGTAGCTAGGCGCAACATAGCTCGGCTGGTTGTAATAGTACGAACCTCCTGCAATCGCGAGGCCACCGATTGCAGCAGCAATCGCGACTGGAGCGATCCAGCGATTGCCATGCCAATAGCCGCCACGGTTCTGGCCATAGTATCCGCCACGGGCGGGCGCATAGTAACCGCCACGAACGGGAGCGTAGTAACCGCGGGCAGGCGCAACATAGCCACCACCATTTCCGTAATATCCCCCACGATAATGCTTGGGCGTTTCAGCCGCGCCGGCCGTTGCCGCCGTCAATGCGGAGAGGATGGCCGCGCTGAGAATGAGGATTTTTTTCATGGTAGGTCTCCTAAAAGCTAGTTACTGAGTAGACCCGAAACGGGTTTCTTAAGTTCGTCAGGCACGAGTGCCGTGACTCTGTAACGATATAGACGCCGCAACCGCCTACAAAGTGTCGTCGGATTACAAATAATTACATGTCTCAGATTGACGACGGATCAGCGCTTAATGTTGCGCAGCAACCCGCTGAACTCCTTTAAAATCAAGGGTTTTCACGTACGTGACCTGTTTTCTGTGACCACTTTGCACACCGCCGAAGTCGCGCGCCGTCGCACTTTCGCCATCATTTCCCACCCCGACGCGGGCAAAACTACGCTCACCGAGAAGCTTTTGCTGTTTTCCGGCGCGATTCACGTCGCCGGCAGCG
>JBBRGY010000197.1:0-6027 GCA_038223495.1 Burkholderiales bacterium
CCCGACGCAACTTTTGTCAACTCGTCGACTGCGGAGGGCTTGGTGGGCGTGAAAGTCCTGACTGCGCCTACTAATCCTACAGGTAGGCAGTGGGTCACGGATCTCTCAATTCGCCCCGACGGTAGCACTGTTTACGTCGGAGCGTGTCAACGAAATAACAACGGAATTTTTTACTGGATCTGTATTGGAGCAGTTAGCCCGACGGGCGTAACGCTGCAATCAAGCTGGACCTACATATCTGCCTTCGACGACGACGCTACGCAGTTGATGCCGCTGCCAGACGGATCGTTTGTCGTGGCAGGAACAAGCGACAGGGGGCCACCTGACCCAGACGGTACAGCCATGATCAGCGCCCGCGTCACGCTAAGTGGCGGGACGTTGTCGATGGTGACGAGTTGGGGCACAAACGGAAGATACGTCGGTCCTTTTTATTCCACCTATTCGCCGAACGCCCCCACGGTATATGGCTATCAACAAGATCCCAATTACGCTATTGATAACGATGGCAAGCTCTATTTTCAGTACTGCTATGGCTTTGACGGTTCTCCTTGCATAAAAAAACGAGTGGAGCGATTCACAGCGCTCGGCATGCCCGACACGAGTTGGGGCACGAACGGCGTGTTCACCATTCCGGGATCCACCTATCAAATGGGGGATCTGCTTGTGCAAAACGATGGCAAGCTGGTCGCAGCGGGCAATAGTTCGGGCAGTAGCGGTTTCTCCATAGCGCGCATGACCAATGACAACATGCCCGGCTTTGCCTGCTCGATGGATATTGACGGCGATGGCAAAGTGCTGCCGACCACCGACGGGCTGCTGCTCAGCCGCGCGCTGATGGGAATGACGGGCAACTCGGTGATTCAGAACACGACCGGTGTTGGCGCGACACGGGCGACGTGGGCTGCGATACGCGATTATCTAGTGTTGCGCTGCGGGTTGAAATTGAACCCGTAATTGCCGAGCCTTAAAGGCAGCGTTTGTGTTGATCACTCAGCACAAATGTCGACCGCTCGAATGGCTTGCGTCCAGGGCAACGCACTAAAGCTCGTGCATCTGCGGCCATTTTTGTTTTTCCCGTTTGCGGGGTAGCGCTTAGTAAACCGTGGTGGCTCACAGCAACAACGTCGGTAATAGGGCTGAAAATCTCGCTACGAGTAATCAACTCGCCGACGCGGCGGCTTCGGCCGTGAGCAAACGCGACGGCCTTGTTAGTGATCGCCTGACGGCGAATGGCGCTGCAAGTCGTGCGCTGATCGCATCGACCTCCCATAAGCTTCCGTCGCACGCTTGCCACGATGGGGTCGCGACAGACGCCACACCGGTCTTTTGGCGAATCGGTATCCAATCTGTGGCGTTGAAGACTTCTATGAGGCGCGCGCTAGACCACGTTGGGGATCACGCCTAGTCAAATCAGCGCCGCGAACACCGAGGCCGTAATCGCATCAACATTGCCCACGCCGTCAACGCGTTTGTACTTAGGCGCTCCGGCCGCGCCCGCCTTCGCGAGATCGCCGTAGTAGCCGAGCAGTACTTCGGTTTGATAGTGATAGACCTTCAAGCGAAATTTAACGGTGTCTTCTTTGTCGTCGTCGCGTTGAATTAAATCTTCGCCCGTTACATCGTCCTTGCCCGCTACTTTCGGCGGATTGTGTGTGACGTGATAGACGCGGCCCGAGGCCAGATGCACGCGACGACCGCTCATGCGATCAACAATGGCTGAGTCGGGTACGGCGATTTCCAGCACGTAATCGAGCGCGACGCCCGCGTCCTTCATCGCCTCGGCCTGCGGAATGGTTCGTGGAAACCCGTCGAACAGATAACCGCCTGCGCAATCAGGCTGCGTCAGTCGTTCTTTCACCAAACCAATGATGATGTCGTCGCTCACGAGCGCGCCGGAATCCATCACTTTTTTCGCCGCAATACCGAGTGGCGTACCTGCCTTCACCGCGGCGCGCAGCATGTCGCCCGTCGATATCTGTGGAATGCCGAATTATTCGCAAATAAACTTCGCTTGCGTGCCTTTGCCCGCCCCCGGGGCACCGAGAAGTATGAGTCGCATGTGGTCCGTCCCTTGTGGATGAATTGGTCTTTCATTGATTATCGCTTGCAACGTGTTGTGTGGGGCTTCCGCAGTGCTCACGTCGCCACAGGATGGTTTCAACTTTTAGACCTAGCCCAAGCTGAACGTGGGCTAGATCGATTTTTTGGCAATAGTCGACTTGTAGAAAAAATCAACTCGAGCCCTTATCCAATAGGACGTTAGTAACGAAGCTGATAGCTCAATGTTAGATCACTTTCGTCCACGCCTTGCCAAACGGGGATTTGCTATGTGCGCTTTCGCACTGACGAGTATTCGTCGAACCCACATAATTTTTGCCGCTGTTGCGGCGCCGTTGAAACTTTTTTTAACTGAGCTCTGACGCTAATATTCGGAAGAAATAGGAATCGGTCAACGATGAATCAGTTAACAAGTCAGCCACGGCTAGCGCTTTGCATCCACGCCGCGTGACGACGCCCGCAATCCCCGTACGCGAGCCCATGCACGTCCGCGCGATCGGCACCGCCACGCCCAACGCGCGCTACACCAAAGCGGAGTGTCTAGACGCATTTCAGAAATCCGACTGGTTCTCGCGACTGGATACGCGCTCACACTTCATCGCACGCACCGTGCTGCAACGGGACAATGGCATTGAGGCGCGTCGTCTCGCGGTAGATTCGCTCGACGAGGTGTTTGCGATTGATCCGAACACGCTTTCAAAGCGTTTTCTGACGCATGCACCGGTACTCGCCGCGCAGGCGGGCCAACGTGCTCTGGCCAAGAGCGGGCTTGATGCCCAAAGCATCGACGCCGTCGTGGTGAGCACCTGCACTGGCTATCTATGCCCTGGCCTTACCGGGCACGTGATTGAGCGACTCGGATTACGCGCTGATGTGCAGGCGTTTGATCTCGTCGGCCAAGGCTGTGCGGCGGCACTTCCGAATCTGCAACTGGGCAACGCTTTGTTGGCATCGGGCACATGCGACAACGTGCTCTCTATTTGCGTCGAGGTCAGCAGCGCGGCGATGTATCTTGACAACGACCCAGGCGTGCTAATCAGTGCGTGTCTGTTTGGCGACGGCGCGGGCGCTGCTGTGCTGTCGCGACACGCCGCACCCAGTGGACGTCGGATCGAGTGGACCGATAGCGCATCGCTCATCAATCCGGCCGAGCGCAAAGCGTTGATGTTCGAACACAAAGACGGCATGCTGCGCAACATTCTCACCCGCGCAGTGCCATCGCTAGCGGCTGACTACGCGCATCGTGTTCTTGATACCGTGTTGAGTCGCGCAGGGCTCGGCTCCGGCGATGTCAGCGCGTGGATCATGCACGCGGGCGGCCGCGACGTGCTGCTGGCGCTGGCGCGTGAATTTGATCTCAATGCGCAGGACTTTCGCTACAGCGCGGCGATGCTTCGCGAATATGGCAATCTGTCCAGTGCGTTCGTCTATTTTGTGCTCGAAGCGGCACTCGCCGACGACGCGCCGGGTGGCTGGTGGTGGCTGTCCTCGTTCGGTGCTGGATTTAGTTGCCACGGTGCGCTTCTGAAGGTGCAGTGATGATGCAGCGAATAGTCGCCGCCGAAACGCTTGACGGACTGGCGGAAAATGATCCTGCGGCGATGCGTTCACGGCGGGACTTGCAGCGTGTGCATCGGGTGATGGGCACGCGCGCTATTGTGCTGCGGGCGCTGCGCGATATGACGCGATTTCGTAGCGCGTCCGAGCCGCTACGCATTCTCGAACTCGGTGCTGGCGACGGCAGTCTGATGCTGGGTGTAGCCGCAGCGCTGGCACCGGTCTGGTCTGGCGTTGAAATTACGCTGCTGGATCGGCAATCGTTGGTGGATGCAGAAACGGTGGAACGTTACGCACGCCACGGATGGAAGGTGGAGAAAAAAATTGTAGACATCATGGATTGGGTAGCCGAGGCGAATGCGGAAGACAGCCAGAGCAAGCGATGGGACGTGATAGTTGCCAACCTGTTCCTGCATCATTTTGACGGTGCGCCGCTCCAGTCGCTGATGAGTGCAATGGCTGCACGATGCGACCGCTTGTTCGCCTGTGAACCACGCCGCGCAAGGCTCGCGCTGGTGGGCAGCCACTTGATTGGCGCTATCGGTGCCAACGCCGTGACGCGTGAAGACGCCGTGCTTAGCGTGCGCGCGGGATTCTGTGACCATGAACTCACGCAGCTATGGCCGTCGGACTCCGACAGCTGGCGGACACAGGAATATTCGGCTGGGCTCTTCAGCCACTGCTTTCGAGCAGAGCGCGTCGGCGCGAATTGATGGCTATTGATTTCGATGCTGTGATCGTTGGCGCAGGCCCGGCCGGGTCATCGGCCGCCATTTTGCTGGCACGCGCCGGTTGGTCGGTCGCACTGGTAGAAAAACAGAGTTTTCCGCGTCGCAAAGTCTGCGGCGAATGCATCGCGGCGAGCAATCTGCCGCTCCTCGACGCGCTTGGCATCGGAGCCGCGTTTTCGACAGCTGCGGGGTCTGGCTTGCGGCAGGTGGCGCTGATGCGGGGTGACGACAACGTCTTGGCTGATTTGCCGATCGCGTCGTCGCCAACCCATCCTTGGGGGCGTGCACTGGGTCGCGAAACGCTCGATACGCTGCTGCTGGAGCAAGCGCGATCGGCGGGCGCCCACGTATTTCAACCGTGGTCAGTTCAGACTATCGCTGGCAGCGCCGGGACATGGCAGGTCGCGCTTCGCGCCGCCGATTCAGCAGACGCACAAACGCTGAACGCCGCTGTGGCAATCGATGCGCACGGATCGTGGGAAGCGCTGCCATCGGCGCGTCCATCAACACTGCCATCAAACCAGTCCCGTGCCGGATCAGACCTATTGGCGTTCAAAGCCAATTTTCTGGGTGCTTCGCTGCCCCATGGACTTCTACCTGTGTTGTGCTTCAACGGCGGGTATGGCGGCATGGTGGTGGCCGATGCCGACGAGACGACGCTCGCGTGTTGCATCCGGCGTGATCGCCTCGATGCGTGTCGTGCCGCCTCATCAGGGCTACGTGCAGGAGAGGTTGTTGAGGCGCTGCTCAAGCGCGAAATTTTAGGCGTGCGCAATGCGTTGAGCGGGGCCACGCGCCAGGGCGCATGGCTCGCCAGCGGGCCGCTGAATCCAGGAATTCGCCTGCGAGGCGATGACCAAATTTTTCGCATTGGCAACGCGGCGGGCGAAGCGCATCCGATCATCGGCGAAGGCATGAGTATGGCGCTGCAGTCGGCGTGGCTACTCTGCGCACATCTGCTGCGCGCAGGACATCCCAACGCCGCGACCAACCCCGCCTGGCAGCGCGACGTTGCAACGCGCTACGCGACAGAATGGCATCACCAGTTCGCAGGTCGGTTGCGTCTAGCCGCAACCTTCGCGCACGCCGCGATGCGCCCCGTTACAGCCGCACCGCTCTTAGCGCTGGCGCATCTGTGGCCAGGACTGTTGACCGCTGGCGCACGGTGGGGCGGCAAGACTCGCTCAGCCGTCGACCCTGCCCTAATCGCAACGATGGCAACGATGGCAACGATCGCAGCGCGTAACGTACAAGCGTCACTGCCGCGTGTTACCGATTCATGTGCCACGCATGCCACTTAACTCGCAACACAAGGACACACCATGACCACCACTTTTGACCGATTGCACGCGATGCTGATCAAGGACTATCCGTCGGCGCCTGAATCTGTAACGTCAGCAACCCTGCTCGAAACGCTGGGCATCGACTCGCTCGGTCTTGCGGAACTGCTGTTCAACGTTGAAGACGAGTTTGGCATTACGCTGCCGACGGACCCGGTGCCCCTGGCGACCGTCGGTGATGTGGTGGGATACATTGATGTGCTGGTGGCGGCGCAAAATCAGGCAGTCACTCACGACGCCGTGGCGCCAAATACTGGAACGGCACCTTCGCGAGTGTCATGAGACGGGTTGCGGTCACTGGCATCGGCGTGGTCTCACCGCTCGGCAACAACAGCACCGAG
>JBBRGY010000198.1:0-6025 GCA_038223495.1 Burkholderiales bacterium
GGAACCGCTCGACGCCCGTATATTGCTTGAGGCGGCTGTGGCTGCGCGACAACCCAAGGCCGCGCGCGACATCGTGTCGTGGGTCAATACTCATCAGTTGCAAAGCGAAAAATTGGCGCAACTTTTGGCTCAGGTGCGCGACCTATGATTCGCCGCTTAGTCATCGCATTGGTCTGGATTGCGTCACTGTCGTCGTTTTGTCTGGGCTCAGTCGCACATGCGCACAAGGCGAGCGACAGTTATCTGACACTTAAAGTCGATGGCGAAAAAATCAGCGGTCAATGGGACATCGCGCTTCGCGATCTCGATCTTGTGCTTGAGCTGGATCGCAACGGCGACTCGGTCATCGATTGGGGCGAAGTACGCACACGAAACGCGGAAATTGCGGCTTACGCAAAGCAAAATCTTGATCTTAAATCAGGTAACAACATTTGCCCGCTGACCATCGGTGATCAGCTCATCGATACCCATAGCGACGGCGCATACGTCGTACTCAAACTTTCTGCGACTTGCCCCAATTCGGTTGAAGCGCTTACGGTGAGCTATCGACTCTTATTTGATGCAGACGCACTGCACCGCGGCTTGCTGAAACTGGAAACACCCGCGAAGGACACAAACGGTTCACCACACGTTGTCAGCGCAGTGTTTCCGGCTGAAAATGCCACGCAAACCTTCACGCTCGCAAGCGGAAGCACACTCGCGCAATTGGGCACGTACATCGTCGACGGCGTACGGCACATCGCTGCGGGCTTCGATCACATTCTGTTCTTGATCGCACTATTGCTGCCAGCTGTCCTCGTCCGAGAGGGACGCCGTTGGGTACCCGTCTCGGATCTTCGCACGGCCTTCTTCAGCGTGTTGAAGATTGTCACCGCGTTCACGATTGCGCACTCGATCACCTTGTCGCTGGCTTCACTTAATGTGGTTCGCCTGCCGTCCAGACTCGTGGAGTCGTTGATCGCGGCATCGGTGCTGGCCACTGCGCTCGACAACATCTGGCCCTTCCTGCCACGTAAGCGTTGGCTCGTCGCATTTACGTTTGGCCTGATTCACGGTTTTGGGTTTGCCAGTGTTCTGGCTGATTTGAATTTGCCGAATTCCTCGCTCGTGCTCTCGCTTTTCGGCTTCAACATTGGCGTCGAAATTGGCCAGTTGATTTTGGTCGCCCTCGTGATTCCGCTCGCTTATCTCACACGTCGTTCAACCGCTTATCCGCGCTTTGCGTTGCAGACCGGATCGATCGTCATCGCCGCCGTTTCGCTGGGCTGGTTGCTTGAGCGCAGTCTCAACTTGCAACTGATGCCGTTTTAAGCCAAGACAAATTTTTGTAACTCCACCGTGCCCGCTTCATTTGAATCTCAAGGAAATATCATGAACAAAAAAATCACCCGAACCGTAGTGGCCGCGATGGCCGTCGCCGGACTTAGTGCGGCCGCCCCGTCGTACGCCCAGTGGTATGTCGGCGGCAGCATCGGAAAGTCGGACATCAAGTTCGACAATGCCGCGCAATCGGATCAATTTCTTGATCTGGGCTTCACTAATCCGAGCACCGTCAGCAATACCAAAGACACTGGCTATCGCCTGTTCGGTGGCTATCAGTTACATAAATACTTTGCGGTTGAAGCCGCTTACGTTGATCTCGGTCGCTTCAGCTTTCGCACTGATGTCACGCCCAAAGGCTCACTGACCGGTTCAACGCGCATCGATGGTTTCGAATTGTCTGCCGTTGGCACATTGCCGCTTGGCGATCGCTTCAGTTTGTTCGCTCGCGTCGGCGCATTGTCGGCACAAACGCGCACGTCCTACACCGGTGGCGGTTCAATTGAAACATTGATTGGTGGCGAGACGCAGAAGCGCCACAGCACGGAATTAGCCTACGGTGCCGGTGCGATGTACAACATCAATCAGAACCTGTCGGTTCGCGGTGAGTGGTCACGCTATGAGAAGTTGGGCAACATCCTCACAGGCGGACGCACCGATGCGAATTTGTATTCGCTGGGTTTGGTTTACCGCTTCTAACTTGCGACGCAACTCATAGTGTCTTGCCGGGCGGTTTAACGCCATCGCGTACACGCCTGCCCCGTAGCGACAGCGTACGAGTCCCTCTTTACGAGGCTAGCGGCATTTATTTGCCGCGCAGTACGATTTTTGTCAAAAACATCACACAGACTTATGCCGGATATGTTCACTGCGTCGCCGCGCGTCCACGTCAAGATACCCTGCGCTCTAGCGTCGCACCGTCCAATCCATTTCGTCATTGCAAGCCTGTGTTCCACAGCAGTGTGGGCTGGTGGCGAGCAAACGCTTGAGAAAGTGGTCGTCAGCGGAACGGTCACGGCACTGGGCGGTTCTGACGCGGCGAGCGTGGGTACGGTTACACAAAAGCAACTCGAAGCCCGAACGGTTTATCGCCCTGGAGAACTCCTCGAATCTGTACCTGGATTGATCGTCAGCCAGCACAGCGGTGAAGGCAAGGCCAACCAGTTCTACTTGCGGGTATTCAATCTCGATCATGGCACCGACATGCGCACCACGGTCGACGGCATGATCGTTAACCAACGCTCGCATTCTCACAGGCAAGGTTGGACTGACGTTAACTTCCTGATCACCGAACTGGCTAAAAGCTGATGAGACATCAAGCACAGATGTCAATGCGTATGTCATCGACAACAAACTTGAACTGTTTTCAAATTTCACTTATTTTCTAGACAATCCTGTGGATGGCGATCAGTTTGCTGAGCAAGATCATCGACGAACGGCTGGGTTGAATGCAACACACACGCAACGAAAGTTAGGGCTTAGACTTGAAGCCAAAAATACATTTGGGCTGCAACTTCAAACCGACAATATCTTCAACGCACTCCTCAATACCAAAGCGCGGCAAACGATCGGCGTGACGCGGCAAGACCACATCGTTGAAAGTAACGCGGGCCTGTTCTTAGAGAACGCAACCAAGTGGACGCCGTGGTTCCGAAGTGTGGTTGGGCTACGCGGCGACACCTACCGATTCAAGGTCAGCAGTGACAACGCAGATAACTCCGGAACTGCCACGGCAACAATGGTAAATCCGAAACTCAGTCTGGTGTTTGGTCCGTGGTCAAAGACTGAGTTTTATGTGAATGCCGGCAGCGGTTTTCACAGTAATGACGCACGCGGAACCACCATCAAGTTTGACCCGAAAACCGGCGATGCCGTGGATCGTGTGACACCCCTAGTACGCTCTAAGGGCGCGGAGTTGGGCATGCGTGGAAATTGGTTGCCTGGACTGCAAACATCGCTATCCATATATCACCTGGATTTGGGCTCCGAACTGTTATTCGTGGGTGATGCGGGCAACACCGAAGCAAGTCGCCCGAGCCGTCGTCTGGGCTTTGAGCTCGCAAACTATTACAAGCTATCGAATTGGCTCACCGTGGACGCAGACGTCGCGTTTGCGCGCGCACGATTCCGGGAAGACGACCGGGCCGGCAATCGCATACCGGGCGCGGTTGAAGGCGTTGCTTCACTTGCGCTTGCCGTCGACAATCTTGGCCCGTGGTTTGGCGCAGCACAACTGCGCTACTTCGGCCCGCGTCCGTTAATAGAAGATAACAGCGTTCGATCAAACAGCACGACTGTTCTCAACGCACGCGTTGGCTATCGTTTCACACCAAAAGCACGCATCGAACCGGAAGGTTTCAACTTGACCAACCGCAAGGCGTCAGCCATTGACTATTACTACGCGTCCCGTCTTCCCGGCGAAGCCGCGTCCGGTGTCGACGCGATTCACTTCCATCCGATCGAGTCGCGTTCGTTCAGAATCTCTTACGTGATGAATTTTTAGAGACGACGGCTACGCTAACAAACGGTAGCCGACGCCTAGCTCGGTGAGCAAATGCTTGGGTTGTGCCGGATCGACTTCTAGTTTGTGCCGTAGGTGTCCCATATGAATGCGCAGGTAATGGCTGCGATCGACGTACCCGGGCCCCCACACCTCCGCGAGAAGCTGTCGTTGCGTCACCACGCGGCCTGCGTTGGTAATGAGGGTCGTCAGGAGTCGGTATTCGATTGGCGTCAGCCGCACAGCCTCGCCAGCGCGCAACACGGTGCGCGCGCCCAAGTCGACCACGATATCGCCATACGAAAACTTCGCTTCCACGCTAACGTTCGATTTTGCCGCGCGCCTCACGTGTGCGCGCGCTCTTGCGAGCAGCTCGGAGACGCTAAATGGCTTGGTCAAATAGTCATCAGCGCCTGCATCTAGCGCTTCAACTTTTTGTTGCTCGCCCGTGCGCGCCGACAACACAATGATGGGCACCGGCGACCATGCACGCAGTTCGCGAATAAGTTCGAGGCCATCGCCGTCGGGCAAACCCAAATCGGCAATCACCAGGGTAGGTTTAGAGGCGGCGCACGCAGCCAGACCTTGACGTACGGTCGTTGCCTCAAACACTAGCCATTGTTCCTCCGCAAGCGCCATGCGAACGAAGCGGCGAATCTGCGGATCGTCTTCTACGAGGACTGCGTTGAGTTCTGAGGGCCGTGCGTTCACTATGGTTTGGCCGCAGCGATATCGCTCAATTCAGCATCTTCCGCAGCCGAAGGGGGTAGTGGCAAATCGAATGAAAAAATAGCGCCTCCACCGGGACGATTAGAGGCATAAATCTTACCTTTGTGCGCCGTCACAATGGCTTTGCATATGGAAAGACCCAGACCGACGCCCGGCTTCGCGCTCTCCTGCTCACCTCTTGTGAATTTGTCGAACAACGTTGTTACTTCCTGATCGGGAAGTCCGGGTCCGCGATCAGCAACGCTAACGGTTATCGTGTTTGCTGTCGTCGAAGCTGTCACCTCAATGGGCGAATTCTCGGGCGCGTACTTCAATGCGTTTTCGATCAGGTTGACAAACACGCGCTCCATCAATGCGGCGTCGATCTGTATCAGTGGCAGGTTCTCGGGTAAGCGAACATCAATCACGCGTCCGTTCAGCACAGGCTGCAACGAGCGAAGTGTGACGCCGACGACTTCTTCAATTGACTGCCAATCAGTCCGCATTCGCACTTCGCCGCTTTCTAGTCGTGCCATGTCGAGCAGATTGTTGACCATCGTATGCATGCGCAATGCCGAGCTGAACACCTCATTGGCGAGTTCGGTTTGTGAACTCGACAACGCAGGTTTTGAATGCGCCAATGACTCAGTCAATCCCATCAGTGCTGTTAACGGCGTGCGTAAATCGTGCGAAAGCGCAGCCAGCAATGAGTTACGTAACCGTTCGGATTCAACATTGATCAGCATTGATTGTGCAACTTGCACGAAGTGCACTCGCTCAAGCGCTATGGCAATCAGGCTGGCGAACGTTTCAATGTAGCGGCGCTGCTCGGGAATGAGCAGCCAGCGCGGATTTTCGGGTCGCACTGCAAGCACGCCACGCAGGCGCACAGGGGCCTTGAGCGGGATGTAGCGGTAGTGGCTCGATGGCAAGGTGTCGGTCGCAAATCCGGCTTCTTTTTCGTGATCAAAGGCCCATTGCGCAACGCTTAAATCGACTGCCTGTTGTCCGGCAGAGAGCGCATGCGTCGGCGGTTGCAGTTGTTCATCAGCGTTCGGCAGAATCAGGGCTACTTCTTTGCCAATGGTGTGACTCAACACTGCGATGCTATCGTGGATGATTTGCTCGTGTTGCAAGGCGCTGGCGAGATCACGGGCGAAGCCGAACAGTGTTCGCACGCGGGCTTCTCGGTGCCCGGCGATGCGTGCCTGAAAGCGCAGGCCCGCCGTTAAGTGCCCAATGGTCAAACCGACAAACAGCATCACCGCGAACGTGAGCACGTACTGAGTGTCCTCAACGGCGAACGAAAAGCGCGGCGGCACAAAGGCAAGATCAAACGCCAGCACGTTGACTACCGCAGCCAGTGCGGCCGGCGCACGCCCCAGTCGCATCGCAACGAACACAACACATAACAAAAACACCATCACTACGTTGGCGAGCGCCAAATGTCCGTGCAACGGCAGACATACGAGCGTCGTGCCCGCACACGCGGCAAGC
>JBBRGY010000199.1:0-6016 GCA_038223495.1 Burkholderiales bacterium
GCGAATGGTGCTTCCGAGCCAGTCGATAGTCGGGCTTCATGCGCCTGCGGATGTTGCTCTGCAGAACCTGCGATCACTCACCGCGAGGCCTAACGTAATATAACTTTGCACGACAAGTTTATATTTTTATACGCACTTGTCTAGTTTTGGATGAGCCACACAAAAACACTTGCGAAGTAACGCATCTGCAATTTATACTGTTTTTATGAACAGTTTAAGTGCAAGTGCGCAAAATCTGCCCAAGCCGCGCCTGTTGACACAGCTTCGCGACTGTATTCGCACGAAGCATTACGCGCTTTCGACCGAGAAGGTGTACGTGCATTGGGTGCGAACTTTCATCCGGTTTCATGGCATTCGGCATCCTCTTGAAATGGGTGCGAGCGAGGTGGAGGCGTTTTTGACTTATCTGGCGGTTGAGCGCAAGGTGTCGGCCTCCACACACAACCAGGCGCTGTCGGCGCTCTTGTTTTTATATCGCGATGTGTTGCGCGTTGATTTGCCGTGGTTGAATGAAATCGGGCGTCCGCAAACGGCGCGGCGATTGCCCGAAGTGCTGACGGTGGATGAGGTGCGGCGAACCTTTGTTTCCCTCATCGAAGAAGCGCCCGAGCATGCGTTGTTCGCGCAACTGCTGTACGGAACGGGCATGCGCATTCTGGAAGGATTAAGGCTGCGCACCAAAGACGTGGATTTTGAGCGCGGCGCGATCATAGTACGTGAAGCGAAGGGCAATAAAGATCGCGTGGTGATGCTGCCGACCTCGTTGCGCGACGCGATGAAACAGCAATTACGTTTGAGTCACGCGCTCTGGGAGACCGATCGTGCGGCGAACGTGCCGGGGGTTGAAACGCCGAACGCACTGACGGTGAAGTATCCGCGCGCAGGCGAATCTTGGGGATGGTTTTGGGTATTTCCGCAGGCCACGCTTTCGACCGATCCGCGAACAAAAACGGTACGTCGGCATCATGCCTATCCGCAGACGTTCCGCCGCGCGCTAACGTCGGCGCTGCGGGCGGGCGGGGTGACGAAACCGGCAACCGTGCACACGCTGCGCCATTCATTCGCCACGCATTTGTTGCAGGGCGGCGCGGACATTCGCACCGTGCAGGAATTGCTCGGGCACTCGGATGTGAAGACGACGATGATTTACACCCACGTTTTAAAGATTGGCGGCGGCGTAAAGAGCCCGCTGGACGGGCTCGATTTCACAACGCCACGGGCAAAGCCGGATCGTGAAGCCCTCGACGCGATCAACGCGATGACGGTTTGACAGTGCGATTCAAACCGTTCAGCTTTTTCCTGGAAAACCCATTGCACAGGGGCTGAAGCGCGATTTATGTGTTTATCGACTAATGGCGTTTTCGGCACTTAGCCCCTGTGCAGCTGCGCTTTTAGAAAAATGTTGTATGGGTTGACGGCCAAAAAATTTGCACTATATTTCAGTGCGCCGCGTCGCCCGCAGCGCGCAGCGCGGATAATTACTGCCCGCTCCCTGACTCGCGCTCGCGCCTACTATGCCCGCTGAAATCGTCTCCCTGCAACAGGCCGCCGCGCTTTGGGCGTTTATCCTTTCGTTTGTTTTTGGCGCCGTTGCGCAGCGCAGCAATTACTGCACGATGGGCGCGATTTCGGACGCGGTGAATTTTGGCGACTGGACGCGGGCGCGCATGGCGATTGCGTCGGTGGGCGTGGCGATGATCGGTGTGGCAGCGCTCCGAACGACTGGCACCGTCGACATCGCAAAATCGTTTTATGTCGCGCCGAAATTGATCTGGCTATCGCACATCGTGGGCGGGCTGGCGTTTGGGTTTGGCATGACGCTGGCGTCGGGCTGCGGCAGCAAAACGCTGATTCGCGTCGGCGCGGGCAGCTTGCGCGCGTTCGTCACGCTGTTGGTGATGGCGGTGTTTGCGTGGTTTACGCTGCGCGGCATTTTGGCTGTGGCGCGCGTGGCAACGGTGGATACGGTGGCGGTGACTTTTGCTAGCGGCCAGGATTTGCCGTCGCTGTTGGGGCTCAGTGGCAGCACGGCAGGAATCGTGGCGGCGCTCGTGGGTCTGGCGTTCGTCGTGTTCGCCTTTGTGGGGCACGGGTTCCGCTCGGACAAATGGAACTGGATAGGCAGCATCATCATCGGTTTGACGGTGATCGCGGGCTGGTACGCAACGGGGCATGTGGGTTTCATCGCCGAGCACCCAGAGTCGCTTGAGGCCGCGTGGGTATCGACCAATTCCGGGCGTCCGGAATCGATCTCCTTCACCGCGCCGCCCGCGTATTTGCTGGAGCTTCTTGGCTTCTGGAGCGACAAGAGCAAGTTTGTGACGTTTGGCGTGGCGAGCGTGATCGGCGTGATCGTCGGCGCGTTGGCGATGGCAATGCTCACCAAGACGTTCCGCTGGGAAGGCTTTGCCTCGGTCGAGGACCTATCCAATCATTTGGTCGGCGCGGCGTTAATGGGCTTTGGCGGCGTGACCGCGCTGGGCTGCACGGTGGGTCAAGGCTTATCCGGTATGTCCACGCTGGCGCTCGGTTCGTTGATCACCATTGTGGCCATCGTAATCGGTTGCCGCGCGGCGCTTGGCTATCAAATGTGGCGACTGGAGCGCATGGGTTAGCGCTCATAAGACGCTACCTTGTGGGCGCGTCAGCGCATCACGGAAATGCGGTTTTTATTGACGCAAGTCGTGCCGGGCTGAGCCGTTTGCTGCTAGAGTAATTTTTTGGCTTCAAGAAAGTGCGGTTTGCCATGAAATTTTCACGCCTCTTCACCATTCCTTTGGTCGCTGCGTCAGCGCTTCTGTTGTCATCCGTCGCTACCGCTCAGGAAGCCGTGACGGTTAAAGATGTCAACCTGCGCGCTGGTCCTGATCGCGGCTATCCGCTCGTGTCATGGATTCCTGGCGGGACTTCGGTTTATGTCAATGGTTGCCTGAACGATTACCGCTGGTGTGACGTCACTGCGGGCTATGACCGTGGCTGGGTGTACGCGCAGAATTTGCAGTACACCTATCAGGGCCAGCCGATGACGATTTATGGCAATGGGCAGTCGCTCGCTTTGCCAATCGTGACCTTCATCCTCGGCAGCTACTGGAACGACAACTATCGCAATCGTCCGTTCTACCGCAACCAGAATCAATGGAATAGCTTCCGTCCTAGCTATCGACCGCCTAACTACCGGCCACCGACCTATCGGCCGCCTAACTATCAACCACCAAACTATCGCCCGCCCGTAGTTCGACCACAACCACCGCGTCCACCCGTGATGCGGCCGCAGCAACCGGGTCAGCAAATGCCACCGGGCGTCGTTCGCCCGCAGCCACCACGTCCGCCAGCAGTGAGACCACAGCGGGATAACCTTCCACCCGGCGTGGGCAGGCCCAAGCCACCGGAGTTAGGCGGCGCAGCGGGGTAGCGATTTGCGGGCGCTTCAAGACTTTCGCCGTGACGTGGCGCGTTGTGTTGATTCAAAACGTCCATTGAACTAACGCTTTAATTTGCTACGACAGGAGGAAGTCATGATCTCAACGCGCACGCTACAAATTTGCTTTGCAACGCTTGCCGCAACCTCCACCTTGGTCGTTGCGACAGTCGTCGATGCGCAGCAAGCCTATGTTTACGCCCGCACCAGCCTTCGCGCTGGGCCGGATAGCGGCTATCCGCAGGTGGCATGGATCGGTGGCGGCACTTCGGTGTATGTCAACGGCTGTGTTCGCGGCTACAACTGGTGCGACATCACGTCCGGCCCGTATCGCGGTTGGGCCAACGCGCGACATCTGCAATATCTCTACAACAACCAGCGCATGTCGATTTACGGCAACGGTGCTCGCTTCGGCTTGCCCATCGTCGGCTTTGCCGTCGGCTCGTATTGGGACAACCACTATCGCGGTCAGTCCTGGTACAACCGTCGCGACCAATGGAATGGTTGGCATCCAGGCTCACGGGCACCGGTTTACAACGGGTTTGCGCCAGGGCACCCACAGTACCGTCCGCATGTTGTGGCGCCGCATGCGGGTTTTGCGCCACATCAACCGCAATATCACCCCGCTCGTCCACCACATGTCGTGCACCAGCAGCCACAGCCAATGCGGCAGCCGGTTGAGCACGCACAACGTGCGCAACCGGGCGCGCGCTCAATGGGCGAGCAACGCCACGGCAACGGCAATCATCCAAACGGTGTGCAGCGCTAGCGTTTTCGGTGGCGAACGTTGCGGCTGGCTTACAGGTTGATCGCAGCGCATCGGCAACCAAGATAACTTGGCAATTTTCTTGCGGGTGCGCCGTGCAAAATAGCGGCATGAACTCTGTAGCCACCCCTCCCGCCGCCTTCGACATTTCCAGCAAAACCGGCCACCCCAATACCGGATTACGCGGCAACTATGCGGCCATGGCCGCTGACTTCACGGTGCAACAGCGCATGAGTGATTACTCAGACGCCGAGCAGGCGCGTTGGCTGCGATTGGTTGAGCGGCAACTGGCGCTAATTCCTGGTCGTGCGTGCGATGAATTTCTGAATGCCGTGCTCGGCAATCCGGCGCTCGATATGCGTCACGGTATTCCCAATTTTGCTGATGTGAATGTCGCACTTAAAGCCGCAACGAATTGGCAATTAGTTGCCGTGCCGGGGTTGCTGCCTGACGAAGTTTTCTTCACCCATCTGGCCAATCGCCGCTTTCCGGTGACGGTGTGGTTGCGGGAGGAAAGCGAGTTCGATTACATCGTTGAGCCTGACATCTTTCACGATTTTTTCGGTCATGTGCCGATGCTTTTCACGCCAATTTACGCGGATCATCTGGAGGCGTACGGTCATGGCGCGTTGAAGGCCAAACGCCTGCGCGGACTCGACTGGCTGGCGCGGCTGTATTGGTACACGATTGAGTTTGGCCTGATTCGCGAACACGGAAAGATTCTGGCGTATGGTGCGGGAGTACTTTCGTCACCAAAAGAGCTAATCTACGCGCTGGAAAGTGACATTCCGAAGCGTCGACCTTTCGACGTAATGACTTCCATGCGCACGGCGTTCCTGATCGACGATGTGCAGACGAGGTACTTCGTGCTCGATTCGCTGCAACAACTGCGCGACGATACTGCGCCTGACTTTACGCCGCTCTACGAAGCGTTGCGCAGGGAAGGGGCTTGAGGGCACCTCTAACAATTCATTCTTGGAGGTGTCCTTGACGCTGACGGAGAATCTCGGCGAAATGCGTCTGAGCAACTGTCATTATTCATTTCGCAGAAAGTACCCGTCATGAAAACGCCTCGTCTTTGGTCGCTAACCTTATCGTGTATTTGCTCCAGCGGGTTCGCTGTGACGGCTGCTGTGCATGCGGAAGCGCCCGCAGCTAACGCCGTTCACGTTGATCCTGTCGCGATGGCGCCGCATGTGTACAAAGTTGTATTCGAGAATGAAAAAGTGCGGGTGCTGGAGGCCACCGACAAGCCGGGCGACAAGGCCGAAATGCATTCCCACCCGACACGCTGATGTACGTGCTGGCACCGTTCAAGCGCAAGTTGACGCTCGGTAATGGTCGCGTCGTGAATGTGGAACAGAAGCAGGGTGACACACGCTGGATGCCCGCACAGTCGCATTCAGGCGAGAACACCGGCGAGACCGAAACACGGGCTTTGTTTATTGAATTCAAGACCGATTCAAAGGCCGAGGTGAAATCCACCTTACCTGCTGTTCCGGCGAAATAGGGGTTATACGACCCTACGAGGGCGATTTTCCCGACGCGGGGTAGCGTTGTTGCGGGTCAAAGTCCGATGATTCAGCGCTTTTCACGCGCTGACTTTCATTGACTGATCATTCGCAGCCAACACCGCTTCCTCAATCGAGCGTAACCACGGATCGCGCGCCGCACCGCCAAACGTCTCGGTTAAAAAATCGATGAACACTCTCGTTCGCGCCGGTATGTGCATACGCGTCGGCATGGCGGCGTAGATCGACATGGTCATCATGTGCCAATCCGGCAGCACGCGCTCCATGCGGCCGCTGCGCAGTGCGTCTTCGGCAACAAAC
>JBBRGY010000200.1:0-6011 GCA_038223495.1 Burkholderiales bacterium
GGCAGCATCCAGATGCGTTCGCGGCTCGATAACCGGGCCAATCGACCAGTCAAGGAAACATCAGCACCCGCAACGCTGTGCAGTGCGCTGATCAAGTCCGAACGCCGGTTGCCACCGTTCATGCTGCCGCTCACGTCAAGCACAAAGGTCGATGCAATCGGTTTACGGAATTCATTGAGGTACGCGTCGATAAGACCGTCCGCCAAACCACGATCAGGCGAGAACGGAAGTTCAATCAACGTTGCCGTCGGGAAAGTCACCGCAGATGCTGCGATGGGGTTGACCGGGCGACGCAGCGTTGCACGCGCGAGCCAGGTTTGCGCCTCATCGCCTTTCAGGTAGTCCACAACCTTTTGGTACTCTGCGCGCTTAGCATCCGAAAGCAACATGAACGGGTAGTCCGCAGTCGCAATCCCTTCGCGCGGATAGAAAAGCTTCAGCGGCTCTTTCAATTTGCCCGACTGGTTCATCGACAGAAGCCAGCTTTCGTAATTGATGAAAGCGTTGACGTAAATGCCCTGTTGCTCGATGAATTTCTCGGCGAGGTAGGTTGAGTTGTCGCCCACCAATTTGTAACCACGCAAAAAGTCGGCGACCGCTTTGCGATCAATGTCCGCCGCTGTTAGTGCTTCAGCTTTTTGCGTAGACGCGGCAACCACTCCAACGAGCGCCATGTAACCCTGATTAGACGTCGCCGGATTCGACAGCGCGTACTTGAGTTTGCCCGCTTTCGCAGCCTCCGCCACCGTCTTCCATGTCACCTTGCTCGGGTCTGCCCACGCAGGTCCCAAACGCGCAACCTCCGATTCGCTCACGCCCACCACAATTGGCGACAGCATGATTTTTTCTTGCAACTTTACGCGCGCCTGCCCCTGCGGATCGGACAACAAATACTTGGCATTAGCAAACCATGCGGCGTCGGCGGTGGTCTTGCCAGTCAGCACCTGTTCGGTGCTTTCCATCGTCCCGCCGAACGTAAATTTGAGCGTGATGCCAGTGGCCTTTTTGACCATTTCTTCCAGAGGCTGGGCATCGCGCAAATCGCTGGTCGCTAGTACCGATAACGTCGCCTTCGCCTCAACAGGGGCCGCCGCCGCGACAGACGCTTTTGATGCAGGTGGCTTTGAATCTTTGCCGCAGCCGCCCAGCACAAGCGCAACAGCCAACAGTGACGCGTATCCAAAGTTAAATTTCACTGTGCCATCTCCCGTGTGACCACATCAATCATCGTGGACATTGTTTCGAACGACGGCGGATCAATCAGGTTGCTCAGCCTTTCATCAACATTGAGTTTTGCGCCTTGCGCTTTTTGCGAGAAAGTGGCGCTATCGGCAATGCGAAATCCATACTCCACACCAATATTCTGCATTTCGGCGTTAGTCGATAGCAGTTCGCCCAATCGTTTCGAGCGCTCGTTCATTGCGACGAAGACCACCTTGTTGGCAATCGTCGGCTGCGGATAGAGCATCGCCATATCTTTTGGCAGTGGCTTCGAGAGCGCAAAGGCCATCATCTGGTTCTCGTAAATGAACGCGAGTGGTGTCTTGCCAATGCCAATGGAAATGTAGTCATCGAAATTGCCGTTGACGTAATTTTCCTGATAGCCCTGACGCTTGAACAGATCGGTGGCAATCTTGGCGACTTTCTCGGCCGTCGCGCGATCCGTGGGCAGTTCGTTGCCATTGAGCGCATACGCTGCGAGCGCAAGATACATCGCGCCAGAATTACTCTTGCGAACGTCGGTGGTGGATACAAGTACCGATTTATTAACTTCGTAGGCTTGGCTGCCCTTCAAATCCTTCCAGCGCGTCTTTGCCTGCATCAGTGCGACGAGTTTCGCCAGATCAACCGCGTACACACCGGGTTGCAACGGCTTCGCGAGCCCATTCGCCTGAAAAATTTCTGCGATTGGCTGCCAGGACGCGATCACCATTGGCGTGAAAAAAACCGTGTACTGCGTAGCAGCCTGATTAGCGCGCTTTGCGGCATCAAGAATCTGATTCGCAGCAACAATGCCGGACGGAAACATGAAGTCCGGGCCGCCGCTCGCCGCCACGCGCTGGGCCATGTCGCGCGAGCCAATGCGCGTGATATTTAACTTAAAGCCGTTGTCGGACAGCCATCGAGTGACTCGCGCGTCTTTGAAGAATGGTTCAACGTCAAGCGCGATCACACCCGTCAATTCCACCGTTTGCGTCGCACGCAACCCCGGAAGGCTAAGGGAGGGCGATTGGCCGTTCGCCAACTGCTCGGTCTGCGTTGATTTGAGCGCCCAAAACACCGAGCCGCCTAAAAGCGCGAGCAGAACAACTGTGATGAGCGTCTTTACCGTACGATTCATGCTTGTGGTGCGAACTTTGTGTCTGAAGATAACAACGGATTATGTCCTCAATGTGCGTCACATCATGCGCAAATGCAACCCCGCGAAAACCCCCGCCATTCGTCGCATCAAGGGAGCAAGCGATGCAATCTTCAGCGCATAATTAATTCGATTCTTAAACTGATTTACGTCCGGGAGAACCCATGTCCGACGCCGCACCTTCCAAGCCAACCATGCCATCCGTCGCCAATGGCTTCCAGTTAACGCCGCCCGAAGTGATTGCGCCGGTGGCGCCCGAGGCCTCGAAATCGGCCGTCCCACTGGCAGAAGCCACCAAAACTGCCGTCGATGAGCAAGTCGCGAAATTTGTTGAAGCGCTACTGAGTGAAGACGTCGAAAGCGCCGCGTTCAAGGGCAAGCTCGACAGCGCGTTCGCTTTGGGCCGCGAAGAAATCTCCATCGCGTCATCGCTGATGCAGGGCCGCTTCATGCAGCAAAACTTTGTCGGCGTGGAATCCAGCCCGGCGTACAAGGCCATTGGCGACATCCGCGCGCAACTCGATGATTTGAATCCCGGCAAACAAGGCGATTTGTTTCAGCCCAACAAAATCCTCGGCGTAATCCCTTGGGGCAACAAATTACAGAACTATTTCCGCAAATATCAAAGCGCGGGCGCGCAGTTGCAAACCAGCATGCAACAGCTCTACGCGGCCAAAGACGACATGCAGCGCGACGTGGTGGAAATAGAGAGCACGCGCGGCAAACTTTGGGATGCGATGCAAAAGCTCGCCGCTGGCATTCACTTTTCGGAGAAGCTCGATGGTCAACTGGCTGATCGCGTGACAGCGCTCAAAGCCACCGATCCGCGCCGCGCCCATGCGCTAGAGCAGGAAGTGCTGTTTTACGTGCGTCAAAATTTACAGGACATGCTGACGCAACAATCGGTATGTATCAACGGCTATCTCGCACTCGATGTGCTCAAAAAGACCGGGCGAGAAATGATCAACGGCTGTTCACGCGTCGCCACCACAGGCATGAGCGCGCTCGCTGTTGCGCAGACGGTCGCGCGCGCGACGGGCAATCAATTGCAGGTCATGGAAATGCTGCAAGGCGTGAACAGCACCATTGAAGGTCTGATCGCTGAAACGGGCAAACAGCTCAACACGCACGTCGAGAAAACCACCGAGTTCGCGCAGAACCCAGGCCTTGGCATGGACAAGTTGAAAGAAATGTTCGACCAGACATTCAAGGCGATGGACGCGATGGACTCCTTCCGTAGCAAAGCCATCGACGTCATGGGCAAAAACAACACCATGCTGAAAGACCAGATCGCGCGCAGCGAAACGTACGTGGATCGCGTGCGCCAGCAACAGGCGCGCGAGGCGACAACCACATCCGGTAGCGTTGTTGCTGGGCCCGTGAAACTCTAATTCGTAGGGTGGGCAGCCTCTGCCCACCATTCCTCAGAAGACGGCGTGGGCACGGGGTGCCCACCCTACATTCACCTAAGAAGTACCATCATGATCGACCTCTACTACTGGACCACCCCCAACGGCCACAAGATCACCATGTTCCTCGAAGAAGCGAAGATGAAATATCGCCTCATTCCCGTGAATATCGGCAAGGGCGAACAATTCGACCCTACTTTTTTGCAGATCGCGCCAAACAATCGGATCCCGGCAATGGTCGATTACAAGCCGATGCAGGCCATGCCGAACAATGAGCCGATGACACTCTTCGAAAGCGGCGCAATGTTGCTCTACCTTGCTGATAAATCGAAAAAGTTTCTGGATCGAAAAAATGCCTACTGGCGCAAAGAAGCCATTCAATGGCTGTTCTGGCAGATGGGCGGACTCGGCCCGATGGCGGGACAAAACCATCATTTCGGCACCTACGCGCCCGAGAAAATACCTTACGCCATCAACCGTTACGTCAACGAAACCAAGCGCCTTTACGGCGTGATGGACAAGCGTCTGGCCGACCGCGAATTTCTCGCCGACAAATACTCGATCGCCGACATGGCCTGCTATCCGTGGGTCGTGTCGCACGAACGCCAGCAGATGAATCTCGACGACTTCCCGAATCTGAAGCGCTGGTTCCACGCCATCCAGGAACGTCCGGCCACGATCAGCGCGTATCAAATCGCGAAGGATATGAATGTGCCCGCGAACAACAACCAGACCGATGACGCCAAGCGAATTCTTTTCGGCATCGAAAAGCAAAAGTAACGCGAGGTGAAACTCGTTCGCCTCATCTACGCCAGCCGCCTGATCGCCCCGCTCAACAAAAACGACGCCGAGCAAATCCTGAAGACCAGCCTGCGCCGCAACAACGCGCTTGGCGTCACCGGCTATCTCTGCGTATCACCTACGCACGCGCTGCAATGTCTCGAAGGCCCGCGCGATGCAGTGAACAGTGTCTATAACCTGGTCGTCACCGATAAGCGCCACGCCGAGGTCACGCTACTGCGCTACGCCGAGCCATGGCGGCGCTTGTTCCCAGTGTGGGGCATGGGCTACACCGCCGACCTCGCCACCGCCGCGCCAGAGTCGGCACGTTGGCACGACGCCTCAGGGTTCAACCCGTTCTTGGTGGAAACGGATCTAGTAGAGAACGTGATTGAAGCGCTTTGTGAACGGGCGGAGCAGGTGGAGTTGCGTGCTTAGGCAGCGTTCACTTGTGCGCTGCTTGATATGCCGAACAACGCATTCAATTGCGCTCCAACGTTCATCCCGTTGCGCTGCAATTCCACCATTGCAAACAAATGCCCCGTGGTGTACGCCCATCGCTCGCCGACCAATCGCTTCTCGCGCGAATCGTCGTTTGATGCGTAGCTTTCACCTTTGTACTCAATCACAGCCACGCGGCCATCCATGAGTTCCGCCACAAAGTCTGGATAAAAATTATCCGTCGCGGTCGGCAACCAGAACGCAAATTGCGGAACCTGACTCAAATTTCGAACCCAGTGGCGCACGGCTGGGTGAACGTCAATCGCTTTTGCGCATTCAAATTCTTCGCCCTTCACTTTCAAGTCAGCGATGCTCGGGAAGAAATGTTTGTCGAACCGCCATCCGCCCGCATAGGGATTTCGAGCTGGATAGGCACCCGCCCGAAACTCAAACGTCCAGTCTGCGGACGCCGCCAACTCAAATTTATCCGTACCAAACAACAATTGCTGAAAACCCGTCGCACTTGCCTTTGCCTGCATAGTGTCAATGCGATGGATGATTGCCTGCGATAGCTGAAATTGCGCGCGGACTAATCCTGTGAGCGAATAGCCGCGCTCGCGAATCAAGTGCGCGACCAGCCGCGAAACGTACGCATTCATCGCGTTCGCGCCGACATAAATTGAGCGCGCCTGTTGCGAGAGCGTCTGCACCAAATCGTTTTCAGTGGCCGCCGTTGGCACAGCGTTCAAACTCATTTGTGGCTCTTTGGACATCCCGTACGTCACCCGTTCGCCCTGCAAGTAAATCTCGATTTGCTCGGACTGTTGCACGAGGTTGAATCCGTCAAGCTTCGGCTGCGGATCGGCGAGCAGTAAATCAAACTCCGCAATCTCCTCCAAGAGCCGTCTATCAAGCAATTGCAACTCGCCCTGATGCTTGAGGCACAGCAGCGACAAGGGCTTGAACGTGATTCCGCGTTCCGACGGCGCTTTGCGTGCAGCGATACCGAGGTTGTGGACCTG
>JBBRGY010000201.1:0-5997 GCA_038223495.1 Burkholderiales bacterium
AAAAAATCGATGAACACTCTCGTTCGCGCCGGTATGTGCATACGCGTCGGCATGGCGGCGTAGATCGACATGGTCATCATGTGCCAATCCGGCAGCACGCGCTCCATGCGGCCGCTGCGCAGTGCGTCTTCGGCAACAAACGAGGGCAGCGCGGTGATGCCCATATCGGCGAGCGCGGCGTGAAATAACGTGTCCCAGTGCGGTGTGGACAACGCCATCGGCGGTTGCTCGCAGGTCACCGGTTTTTTCGCTTTGATGCCCTGCGCAGCGGCACGCAACGGGCAATATTGAAACGTGGTCTCCTTGTTGCCGTCGGGCGAGAACGGCAGCAGCCATTCGTGCCCCATCAATTCCTGCGGCTCCGTCGGACGGCCACGACGGTTCAGGTAGTTGGGCGTCGCGCAGGTGATCATCTCGGACTGAGCCAACAGACGAGCAACAAAGTTGCCGGTCGACAGCGGCTGTTTGAGCGTGAGGATTGAGATGTCGTGCGTATCGTCGACCGTTTCGACGTTGTTCTGCACGCTGAGCTCAATCGTTAACTTCGGATATTGCGCTCGCAGACGCGGCAAATGTTTGGCCAGTTGATGCACAGCAATCGCTGGCGACGCAAGCACGCGCACCACGCCACGCGGTTCGGCGGTTTCAAGGTTCGCGATGGTTTCTGCATCTTCGACATCGGCCAGGATGCGCGTTGCGCGCTCAAGGTAGCGCTCGCCTGCCTGCGTGAGCGCGAGGCTTCGCGTGGTGCGGTTGAGCAGGCGCACGCCAAGGTGCTGCTCAAGCTCGGCAACCAGCCGCGTAACGACGGCAGGCGCTAGGTTTAACTGGTCGGCAGCCTTGGTAAAGCTGCCTTCTTCGACGACGCGGGCGTAAACGCGCATGGCGCGGAGTTGGTCCATGGAGATTCCTTCAAAAAACACTCAAACGCAGTGTCTTGCCTTTCTTATCTCTATTTATTGCTAATTTAGCAATAAACAATTCAGTTTTGTCTAGTTTATTCTTTTATTCGCAATACCTAACATTCATTCCATCGACGCGACAACAAGGGCCTGTTCACAAAGCTCTCTGGTTTCAGGACTGAATGAGAACTTTGTGAACAGGCCCCCGGTGCCGCGCGAGACCGACCGCAACAAAGCGGTTGGCCAAATAAAGACACTACCTCCTCAAGGAAATCATCATGAATACGAAATCTGTTTTGATCGCTGCTCTTATCGCTGCTTCTACTGGCTCTGTTTTTGCGGCTGAGTACACCGCCGCTGCGGGCAACCCAAGTGCACAAATCACGGCACCTGCTGCCAAAGTCGCACCGGCCCGTACCGTCACGCTCGCCGCGACTGACAGCTACATGGACACCGCCGCAGTGCCAACCACGTCGAAAGCTGACGCCCGCCCACGTGCAGAAGTTCGTGCTGAAGTGCGCGCCCTTGATCGCAACTGGATTGCCAGCCGCATCAATCGCGACGTGACTGAAGGCGCTGCACAGTAATCAGCCCCTACGTTTGGCCCTTCGGGGCTGAATTGAAAAACGCGCCTTCGGGCGCGTTTTTTACGTCTGAACGTTCTGCGGCGGCGCCGTGCGCGCATCGGTCGCAGCGAAACAAGCCATAGATGCCTGAATCAATAGCAGGAAAAGCACATGTTCTTCTGCATCAGCTTTTGCTTGAAAGCACGATTAAACGGGGGATAAGGGCTAATAAATGACTTTATCGACTTTGGATGAAAACGCAGCTTAGACCCTATGTAATCGTCATTTCATACAAAAGCTGAGTGTCAAATTTGTCGCCGAATAGACTCGCGATATGCCATTGCTCGATTCATCACCGCTAGCGCTACTCGGCGGAACGTTCGATCCCGTCCATTTCGGCCATTTGCGCATCGCGTCTGAAGCCGCAGCTGCGCTGAAACTGCCAGAAGTTCGCTTGATTCCCTCGAAAACGCCCGTGCATCGCGCGCGACCAGGCGCGAGCGAAGCGCAACGTTTGGCCATGCTGAAGCTGGCGGTTGCGGATTATCCGGGACTCGCAACGGATGATCGCGAGCTCCGGCGCGACACGCCGAGCTACACGGTGCTGACGCTGGAATCGTTACGCGCCGAATTTCCCGATCGCCCGCTGATTTGGCTGATTGGTATCGATGCCTTCATGCACCTCAATCATTGGTTCGAATGGCCGCGATTGTTCGATCTGGCGCATTTTGTGGTGCTCAATCGGCCGGGATTCGCCGTGACGCAGGCGCTTTCGCCCGTTCTGGCCGAGGTTTGGCAGGGGCGGTTGACGCACTCTGCCGACTCACTGCGAGAGACGACGCACGGCAGTATTTACCTTCAAACAGTCACGCCGCAAGCCATCTCCGCAACCGAAATTCGCAACACAATTGCAGCGGGCGCAGACGATTGCGCGCTGGAATCGTTGCTCCCCGCGCCCGTGGTGGCCTATATTCGTGCGCATCAACTGTATCTGCCGGAGAATTCCCCTGCGCTATAACGCTTTAAACGTCCAGAAAGCCGCCGTCGCCGCCCTTGAAGACATCAAGGCCCGTGACATCACCGTGCTTGACACCCGTCCGCTGACGGCCATTTACGACACGCTCATCGTTGCCACCGCCGAGAGCGCGCGACAAACCAAAGCGCTCGCTCGTCACGTCAGTGACAAAGTCAAAGAAGCCGGCGGTCAAGTGCTCTCAATCGAGGGCGAAGGCTCGGGCGAATGGGTGCTGGTGGACTGCACCGAACTCGTGGTGCACATCATGCTGCCCACGACGCGCGCGCTGTACAACCTCGAAGAGTTGTGGACAGCGCCAAAGCCGATCAAACGCGCTCCAGCTGCAAAGGCGGCCGAACCTGCTGTTGTGGCCGCTCCCGTGGCTAAGGCTGCGGCAAAAACCCCTGCAAAAGCACCCGCCAAAAAAGCCGCTGCGAAAGCGCCAGTGGTTGAGGCAGTTGCGCCTCCGGCTGCTAAAGCTCCAGCCAAAAAAGCCGCTGCAGTAAAAGCGCCTGCTGCAAAGAAACCCGCCGCGAAAAAACCTGTCGCAGCAGTCATCGCCGAGATCGTGAAAACACCCGCCGCGAAGAAACCCGCGGCAAAGAAACCAGCAGCGAAAAAGCCAGCGGCCAAGAAACCGGCCGTCAAGGCCAAAGCTGTGGCGACCAAAGCGCCCGCAGCTAAAAAACCTGCTGCCAAAAAAGTAGCCGCAAAGACCATCGAAATCAAAAGGCCATCCGCTAAAGCGCCCGCCGCCAAAGCCCCGGCCGCAAAACGCCCCGTGACCAAGCCTTTGGTGATTAAACGACCTTCGACCAAGAAGAAATCGACTTAACCGGTGAGGCTGAAGCTCATCGCGCTTGGCGGCAACCAACCAAGCTGGGTGAACGACGGCGTCGCTGAATACGCAAAGCGCTTCCCGGCCGAATGGCCCTTCGAGCTGGCAGAACTAAAGCCAGAAAAGCGAGCCGCCAACCGCAGCACCGAGGTGTTGTTGGCGGCGGAAGCGGAACGCATCCGCACGCAGGTGCCTAAACAAGCGTTGGTTGTCGCACTTGACGAACGCGGCGAGCAGTTAACGACGCGCGGCCTTGCCGAGCAGTTGAGCGGTTGGTCACGCGACGCGCCCTGTGCGACATTTGTGATTGGCAGCGCCGATGGGCTCGATGCAACGCTCAAAACTCAGGCGCAATTCCGGCTTGGATTATCACGGCTCACGTTACCGCACGGATTGGCCCGGATTTTTCTGGTCGAACAGCTCTATCGTGCGGTAAGCTTGTTGTCTGGACATCCCTATCATCGTGACTAGTTAATATCGTTACTCGAATTTACTGCATGAACGAAATCTATCTCGCTTCTCGAAGCCCACGCCGCCTGGAGCTATTGCAACAGATGGGGGTGGCCTGCAAGACCGTACTGCTGCGTGAGGAAACCAATCGCTCGCGCGATGTGGATGAATCGCCGCTCGCCAGCGAGAACCCGTTTATCTACGTCGAGCGCATGGCCAAAATGAAGGCCGAGATTGGAAGCCTGCGTGCAAAGCAACGTGCGCTGCCGAAAATGCCGCTGCTCGGGGCCGACACCATCGTCGTTTTTAACGGCACCATCTTCGGCAAGCCAACCGATCCCGCCGATGCGCGACGCATGCTTAAACTGCTCTCGGGCACCACGCATGAAGTGTTAACCGCGGTCGCCGTGACCGATGGCACACAACTGCTGCACGACACCTGCGTCTCACGCGTGCGCTTTCGTGACCTTACGGAGGGCGAAATCAACGGCTACATCAACACCAACGAACCGATGGGCAAAGCGGGCGCTTACGCCATACAAGGTCTGGGCGCGATGTTCATAGAGCGGCTGGAGGGCAGCTACTCAGGCGTGATGGGTTTGCCCATCTTTGAGACTTCGATGCTACTCTCGCGATTCGGAGTCTGCGTCTTGTAACGGATTGGCAGGTTGAGTGTTTGCTGGTTTCGCTGACAGCCGTCGAAAGGCTGCAGCGAACGCAATAAACATTCTGAGGGCAGCTAATGGCTGAGGAAATCCTCATCAATGTCACGCGACAGGAAACGCGCGTGGCGGTGCTTGATCACGGCGTGATCGAAGAGTTGCACATTGAGCGCGCGAGCCATCGCGGCATTGTCGGCAACATTTATCTGGGTCGGGTGGCGCGCGTGCTGCCGGGCATGCAAAGCGCATTTGTGGAAATCGGGCTGGAACGTGCGGCGTTCTTGCACGTCGCCGACATCTGGGAATTTCGGCAATCGCAACACGCCCCAGAAATCACGCCGAAGCCGATTGAAAAATTTCTGCACGAAGGTCAGCCGATCATCGTGCAGGTCATCAAGGATCCGATCGGCACCAAAGGTGCGCGGCTGTCGACGCACATCTCTTTGGCGGGTCGTCTGCTTGTGCATCTGCCGCAGGATTCGCATATCGGCATTTCGCAGCGCATTGGCGACGAAGCCGAGCGGACGCTGCTCAAGGACACGTTGACCAAGCTCCTGCCCGCCAATGTGCCGCACGGTGGTTTCATCATTCGCACGATGGCAGAAAAAGCTACGGAGCGTGATCTGGCGCGTGATGTTGAATACCTCACGAAGCTGTGGGCCGATGTGCTGTTGCGTGCGAAGACAGTGAAGTCGGGCACCATCATCCATAACGATTTGACGCTGGCTGAGCGGGTGCTGCGTGATTTCGCAACTGAGGACACGCAACGTGTGTTTGTCGATTCGCCTGACGCGCACAAAGCGATGCTGGAATTTGCTGCTCGCTATGCGCCCGCGGTGACAGAACGACTGCGTTTGCATCAAGCCGTTCGCCCGCTGTTCGATATGTACGGCGTCGAGCAAGAGATTGAACGCGCTTTGCATCGTCGAGTGGATTTGAAAAGCGGTGGCTACGTCATCATCGATCAGACTGAAGCGCTCACCACGATTGACGTGAACACCGGCGGTTTCGTCGGCGTGCGCTCGTTCGACGACACGATTTTCAAGACCAATCTGGAGGCCGCGCAAACCATCGCACGGCAATTGCGTTTGCGCAATTTGGGCGGCATCATCATCATCGATTTCATCGATATGGATTTGCCTGAGCATCGCGATGCCGTACTCGAAGCATTGAATGCAGCGATTGCCACAGATCGTACGCGACTCACCGTCAATGGGTTCACGCATCTGGGCTTGGTCGAAATGACGCGCAAACGCACGCGCGAATCACTCGGTCATGTGCTCTGCGAAACCTGCCCGACCTGCAATCGACGAGGTGAAGTAAAAACGGCGCAAACGGTCGGCTACGAAATCCTGCGCGAGATCATGCGTGAAGCGAAGCAATTCAATCCACGCGAATTCCGTATTCTTGCCGCACAAAGTGTCATCGATTTGTTCCTCGACGATGAATCGGCTGCGCTCGCGCACCTCTCTGGCGAAATCGGCAAGCCCGTGTCGTTGCAAGTGGAGACCGGCTACACACAAGAGCGCTACGACATCGTCTTGTTGTAGCCTTTGTTCATGGA
>JBBRGY010000202.1:0-5959 GCA_038223495.1 Burkholderiales bacterium
AAAGGAAAAAGCGCGCGGGGCGACGGCTGGCTAGTAACGAGTCAGGATATCGAGCAACCGCTCCGCACCTCGCGGGGGCGCGACGCTCCCGGCCAGGATCGAGCGCGCTTTCACCGTGCGCCCGTAATAGCGATTATTGGCGGTCTTTTGCGTCCCGATGATCGCGCCTTCGAGTGTGATGCCGGCGAATAGTCCTTTGCTCCGGCTGTAAGTGTAAACGGCCGCCGTCGTGGTCACGTCGGCCTGCAAATCACGCCCTACGGGCCCGGCGGCCGCGCTCACGTCAGCACCTAGCTTGACGTTTCCATCCCGCGAGAAAGCGCGCACGGCGGCGTCGTTATTGAGGACGAAGATGAAGTCGGTCACCTGCGCACCGATCTGCAGCCCCCAACCGGCCCCTCCGAGTCCGACGAAGGATGGACCCGACCAGCCGCGACCGGTTCGCGCCACGATCACGCCCTGGCCTCCCTTGCCGCTGAAGACGAATCCGGCCTTCAGGACTCGAATGATCGCGAGTCCGCGCGCATCGTTCAGGATGCGGCGGGGGATGTGGCGCTCCGGTATTTCGTGAAAATCGCGGAGGATGCCGACCGATTGATCGACGATTTCCTCTTCGGTAGCGGCACCGGCGGTAGCGAGAGCCACCCAGGAAGCAAGCAGGATGGAAGCGAGTATTTTCATTGCTATGATGTTTCGCTGTTTCTCGACCATTTGGTCGTAAAATCAAATCGCACCATGGAGACGATCATCGACTTGCAAAGTGACGCTTACTTCATGAGCGAGGCCTTGCGCTTGGCGGCCCGCGCTTATGAGGCCGAAGAAGTGCCGATCGGCGCGGTGGTGGTGCGGGAAGGAAAAATTATCGCGCGCGCTTTTAACCAGGTCGAGCTGCTGAAAGATGCGACGGCCCATGCGGAGATGCTGGCTCTGACGCAAGCGGAGGCGGCGGTGGGCGATTGGCGCCTGAACGATTGCGATCTTTTCGTGACGAAAGAGCCGTGCCCGATGTGTGCGGGCGCGCTCGTCCATGTGCGCATGCGACGGGTGGTTTTTGGCTGTCCGGATCCGCGCGGCGGAGCGGCGGGCGGATTATTGAACCTGTTGCAAAATCCGTCCCTCAATCATCAGTGCGACATTACCGCGGGCGTTTTGGGGAACGAGTGCGCGGAGTTGCTCCAAAGTTTTTTTCGCGAAAAACGGTTCCGCAAAGTCGAGGACTCCTGATCTCGGACCGCCGCGGGCGAGGATTGGCTGCCTCGCAAGGACTCGAACCTTGACTTCGATTTTTCACCCAAGACGGAAGCGTTTACCTATAAGAGATTACTTTGAAAAACATGCGTTGACATGAGCGGACGTTCTGACTTATGTTCTGACTCATGCCAACCGTCGTCAAAGATTCACGAAAACGCTCTCCTTTCTGGTATGCCTGCTTCAGGGATGCGAACGGGAGGCGCTTAAAGAAATCCACGGGGCAGACCAGCAAGGCGAAGGCGATTGAGGTTTGCCGGGGCTTGGAGCGCGCGGAGACGCTCGCCCGCGAGGGCGCCTTGACGGAGCATGTAACGCGGGAGCTTCTGAACGAGGTGCTTGAGCGCGTCACGGGCCGACGATTGCGCGTGTTCACGCTTCGGCAGTGGTTGAAGCATTGCGTTCAGCAGAAGAAGAAATCGCGCGCTCACAAGACCGCGCTGCGCCACGAGCAGATGATGGAGGAGTTCGTCGCTTTCCTTGGCCAACGGGCCGACGTGAATATCGCCGCGATTAGCGCGACGGACGTTTCCGACTTCCGGGATTCTCGCGAGCAACGAGGGCTCGCACCTGCGACCGTGAACCTTGACATCACGATTCTGTCGAGCGCATTCCACGCGGCGCAGAAGCAGGGTTACGTCACCGTCAACCCGTGCAGCGCGGTTGAGCCGCTGCCTGATACTGCGGAGCGCAAGGACACCTTCACGCCGGAGCAGGTCACCGCGCTTGTGCGGACGGCGGAAGGCGACTGGCGCGGGCTCATCCTGACGGCGTTCTACACCGGAGCGCGCTTGGGCGAGTGCGCGAACCTGCGCTGGAAAAATATCGACCTGCTTTCACCAATCCCGGCGATTCGATACCGACCGGGCAAGGGCGCAAAGAGCGACGTGACGGTTGCCGTTCATCCGGCTCTTGCCGACTATCTGCTGACGCTGCCAGCAGCCGTGAGCGATGAGGCGTTCCTGTTCCCGACGCTTGCGGCGCGGAGTATCAGCCCCCTTTCAAAGTATTTCGGGAAACTGATGCAGCGATCGCGCATCCGGCAGCGGGTGATTCGCGAGCGCCAAACCAACGGCGCGGGCCGGAGCGTCAACGCCCTGTCGTTTCACTCTCTGCGGCATTCGTTTTCGTCGCTTCTCGCCGGTGCGGGTGTTCCTGAGGAGGTGCGGATGAAGCTCGTCGGCCATGCAACGCGCGACGTGCATCAAGGCTACACGCATCATGAACTGGCATCGTTTCGTGACGCGGTTTTGGTCCTGCCTCGCATCGACACTGCACGCTGATGAGCGTTGAGGGCAAGCAACGCCGTCGCAATCGGGCGAAGGAACGGTGCTTCACCGGCGAGGACGCCCTGGCCTATTTCGTCGCCGGAGGGATTCAGAGAGGCGATGAGCTCGCAATCCTGACGCTACGCGCTTATGCGGAACCGCGATTCCTCCGTCTCGTCGCCGATGCGCTTGAGGGGACCCTTCATCAGCCCACGCCTACGCGTTTGAACATTGTGACCGCGTATAACGCGGCTGCGGATCGCACTGGAATCCTATTTCATCGCGATAGGGGTTTGATTAAGGGTCCTACGCTCGCGCAAGTGAAAGACGAGTTCGTTAGGCTTTTTGGCCTAACGAAGCTTCCGAAGGATTGGCCGATTCGAAAAACGCTGAAGGTGCTCCACCTCCCGTTGATCAAGGTCAAGGGCGGCAGGCCGAAAACTCGCACCCGGAAGTAGGCAAACGAGTTGTTAGTTTCGTTACACCGGGCCGCTAGCGTGCGGTCATGTCCAACGTCACCGCTGAGTTTGTAGATTTTGCCGCGCTCGAAGCCGGGTGGTCAATAGGTCGAACCACCGCTTACGATTTAATTCGGCAGGGTAAAATTCGCTCCATCACCTTGCGACGCGAAGGCAACCTTCGCGGGAAACGCCTCGTGGAGGTCGCTTCTGTAAGGCAGCTACTCGCCGCGTGCCCGACTGACATCGACCCCAAGTTGTCGGCGCAGCTTCGCAAGACGAGGCAAGGCGAGAAGAGTGTTCGGACGCGGAAGCCTAACGCCTAACGAAATGACCCCTACCCTAACGCCCGCCCGCGCCGCGCCGCTGTCGGGTGGACAAGCGAATGCTTCCACGCCGTTGCTCACCGACTGCCTGCTCGTTGGTCATGCGAAAAGCGCAGCGCTCGTATTCGCGTTCGAGCAGTGGTTCGCCCTGTGTCTGCACATGCTACAGGGCAACAATTTCTTCCTCATGCCATACCGCCGGAATGATGGCTGTGTGAAGTACGCCCGCTCACGGCCAGTCTCGAAACGCGGCCCGTGCGTAAGGAAACGGATCGCTTGGGCGTGGGACACGATGTGCGGTTGCGCAAAGTTTGCTGGCTCAATCGGCTTCTACCCGACGAACGAAAATGGCCAATCGCGCTGGGCGGCTTTCGATGTTGACGCGCACGACGGCGACACCGAGCGCGCACGCCGCATCGCGGGCAAGTTGTTCGCGATCACCGTGGAGCACCCGCAACTTTTTGTCGTGCTCTCAACTTCGGGAAACGGCGGCTGGCACCTTCACCTTTTCACCGCCGACTTCAAAGCGCGCGGCGAATGGTCGCGGTTGTTGCGGCAGATCGCAGACATGGCCGGGGTCGAGATCAAAAAAGGTTCGGTTGAAATTTTCCCGGCTGATACGCGTGGCATCGGCTACGCAATTCGCGCGCCGGGCACGCACAATCCAAAAACCGATCGCTGCGGAGAGATCGCATTCGAGTCGGTGAGCAACGCGCCTTTTCTATGCGAGGCTGCTTTGCTGCTTGGTAGTTCACATAAAGAGATTACCTCTTTATGTACTAGGTTAACCACGAGGGAAGAAAACGGCGGTTTACCTAGTAGTGAAGTTTCCCCTGTCTTTCGGGGCAAGAATGGCCAGTGGCGAGCGCAATTTGCGATCACAGCTCCACAACAGCGCCACGAGCAGTTAACCCGCTTAGTCGGAACATCGTTTTACCAATGTCGCCGGGCGGTCGCAGCGGAGAACGCGAAGTTACAGCATTGCGAGGCAAACCCCACACCCGTCGCATCGCTTGCCGGGCACTTGGCAGAGTTCAACGAGGCGTGGAACGGTATGGAGCGTCAATGGCTTGGAACATTGACAACTCGTGAGCGGATACATTTCGACGAACTGACGGACGCGCAGCGAGCGGCATTTCGCGTGATTCGGAATTGGTCGCGAGATCCAAAAAACGACTCGCAGGACTTCGGTGTCAGCGCCGCATCGCTCGCGCGACGGCTTGGCCTAACGACGCCCGGAGCGTGCAAGATTCGAAATCGTTTCTGCTCGTTAGGCGTCTTGCGGCAGACCGCGCCTTGCGTGGCGGGCAAAAAGACCGCGCGCTACGCTTGGCTCGCGAGCGAGCCGGCAAACTGAGAAAATAGAAAACAATCATCGCTCGTCGGTCGCGCTGATCGGCACCCAAACCGGACTTGAGGAGGTGGGGCAAGAGTAGTACAAGAGTAGGTTTTTAAGCACGATTTGCCGCTCGCATTTCGCCCCGTTTGGAAAACTAGAGGCTCAAACCGGCAATTCAATTTCTTCGGGCTGAGAGGTTCATGAGGCCAAATTGCCGCGTCAGCGGAACTGCTCGCCTGCACAGCGGGCGTCGATGTGCTTGTGAACCACAACGGCTCATGATGCGGACGTGGCCAGTGCCGAGCACGCGCTCAAATGTAACGCGCAAATTCGCCAACTCGGCAGCTTCGTCGGCATCTGTTATTCGATTAGGCTCGTCCGGCTGGGGGGGCCTTAGATACGGTCACTCGCGCAACGTTGATTCACGATGTAAGTCCCTCGACGAGAATGGCCAGCGGCGAGCGCCGTACGGCGCTCGACGTGTTTTTCCTCGTGAAAATGCCGGAATTCCCGTAGCCGAGGCCGCGTGCGATGCCCCGCGATAAAACTTCCTTGGGCCGTCGGGGATGGCACGGAACGGGGGCACGAACGCGCCCGAGGACACGCTGCAAGTTTTGCGGACGGCGAGGCAGGCAAAGAAGACCGGAACCGCGAGAAACGACGCTGGCGAGGCGACTGCGGGCTGGGTAACGCGTCGAATCTTGAGCTAGAGTCAGAAGTTTTTCTGAACGGCACCGCGTCGGGGGGGACGAATCAAATCCGGCGGTCGCGCCGTAGACGAAGCTCGTAAACGTGCAGGCGACACTCGTGACGCATCGCGCGCGCGAGATAACTTGCACCTGGCGCGAGAGGTGAAAAGGGCATTGCGATCGCTAAACTGGCAACCCAATGGCAACGATCTAACTCCTATGGCTTTGCAGCGGATTAACAATCCGTGTCGTACGGTGAGATTGGTCGCCTAAATGGATTTCAGACATATCGCTATGGGGTGAGTTAGGCCTGCCTTTATTTCAAGCGGCGACGGCGCAATAGTTTGGCAAAACAATGCTGAAGCGAACCAATTCTGACGAGGGAGCCTTTTTGCGTCCTCATAATTCTAGCTTCCCAGCAACGTCAGGCGGAATCTGTGGCAGCGATTCGGGGAATATACGACACGCGATCTCAAATGCACGCTGGGCAGCAAGAACAGTGTCCTTCGTGATAACAACCGTTTCTCCGAAGATAGTCTCGAATGCATTCAGGTTGTTCTCCCAGTTCGCGCGCTTCGTGGCGAAGTCATTCATAATAGTGCACCAATCTATCAGGCGCCGCTCCCCCTTC
>JBBRGY010000203.1:0-5943 GCA_038223495.1 Burkholderiales bacterium
GGCTTGACCCGCGATCATCGATTTTGGGCGGCGCGCGCTACCTGACGGAACTGAAGAAAAACGGGCTGGCTGAGCGCATTCAAGAGCCGGACAAAACCTGGTTAGCGCTAGCTGCGTACAACATTGGTCTGGCACACGTGGAGAACGCTCGCATCCTGACACAGCGCGCGAAAAAGAACCCCGACATGTGGCCCGACGTGCGCCGACATTTACCGCTGTTGATCAAGCCGGAAATCGCGGCTCAGTTCAAAACCGGACCGTGCCGATGCGGAATGCCCGTTGATTATGTGGAATCAGTGCGCGCTTACTACGATGTACTGCTGCGGCTGGAAGCGCCGTATCAGCCGAAGCTGCGAGCGGCGTCGAACTAGAACCGTCCCAAGAATCGGTCGTGGAAATCGGCTGGATGAATAAGAAAACAGTGCTGCAGGAGCCGTTCTTTCATCCACAATGGTCATCAGCTTTTTGCTGGAATCTCGGCTATTCAGGGGCTAGATAGTTGAAATCGACAAAGTCAACAAGCGGCATAAAACGCCTATAGCCCCAATACAGAATACGTTTCGTGAAAAAGCTGATCACTTTTATCTACACAAAATCGAGCAAAAATCCACCTAAACGCGCTATTCCCACTCAATCGTAGCCGGCGGTTTTCCCGAAATGTCATAGACCACGCGGTTAAATCCACGCACTTCGTTGATGATGCGGTTCGAGACTTTCCCGAGCAACGAATGCGGCAGCTCTGCCCAATGCGCGGTCATGAAATCGGTGGTTTGTACGGCGCGCAGGGCGACGACGTTGTCGTAGGTGCGGCCATCGCCCATGACGCCAACGCTTTTCACGGGCAAGAAGACGGCGAACGCTTGTGCGGTAAGGTCGTACCAACTCTTCCCGTCGGCGTCCTTGGTGTTGCGCAACTCTTCGATAAAGATCGCATCGGCGCGGCGCAGCAAATCAGCCGCAGGTCGCGTCACTTCACCCAGAATGCGAACGCCCAGACCGGGGCCGGGGAACGGATGACGGTAGACCATTTCACGCGGTAGTCCAAGCGCCACGCCCAGTTCGCGGACTTCGTCTTTGAACAGGTCACGCAGCGGCTCCAGTAGGCTCAGGTTCAACGTTTCCGGCAGCCCACCAACATTGTGATGCGATTTGATCGATTTCGCCTTGCCAGTTTTGCTGCCGGCGCTTTCAATCACATCGGGATAAATCGTGCCTTGCGCCAGCCATTTTGCGGCGGGCAATTTTTTTGCCTCCGCCTGAAACACTTCGACGAATTCGCGGCCAATGATTTTGCGTTTCACTTCGGGGTCGGTCACACCTTTGAGGTGTCCAAGAAACTGATCGCTGGCATCAACAGCGATGACTTTAACGCCCAAATTACGCGCGAACATGTCCATCACCATCGCGCCCTCATTCAAGCGCAGCAAGCCGTGATCTACAAAAACGCAGGTGAGTTGCGAGCCAATTGCCCGATGAATGAGCGCGGCGGCAACGCTCGAATCGACGCCTCCAGAGAGACCCAAAATGACTTCATCCACACCCACCGTTTCGCGAATTTTCGCGACGGCGGTGTCGATGTAATTAGGCATCGTCCATGACGGCTCGGCTGCACAAATATCGAGCACAAAACGACGCAACATCGCCGTGCCTTGCTTGCTGTGCGTGACTTCCGGATGGAACTGCAAGCCGTAGAACTTGCGCGCTTCGTCGGCCATACCCGCGACGGGACAGCTCGGCGTGGACGCCATGAGCTTAAAGCCAGGTGGCATCTCGGTGACTTTATCGCCGTGACTCATCCAGACGTTGAGCAAGCCGTGACCTTCGTCGTTCCGAGCGTCCTCAATACCTTCCAAGAACCTCGTATGACCCCGCGCGCGCACCTCGGCATGACCAAATTCACGATGATCACTCGCCTCCACTTTGCCGCCCAATTGGACGGTCATGGTGAACATGCCGTAGCAAATACCGAGCACGGGAACGCCTTGCGTAAACACGGTTGCCGGAGCGCGAAGATCATGCGCTTCGTACGTGCTTGCGTGGCTGCCGGAAAGGATGATGCCTTCAGGGTTGTATTCCCGAATGAACTCTTCCGACACGTCGTTTGGATGCAGCTCGCAGTACACGCCCATTTCACGAACGCGGCGTGCGATGAGCTGCGTGACCTGCGAGCCAAAATCAAGAATCAGGATGCCGCGTGCCATGGTGATCTCACTAAATTCGTTAAATATGCTGTGGCTGAAACACAAAGGGGCCGCGAGGCCCCTTGTTCACTACCGCTATTTCTTGGCGGGAGGTGGCGTGCCGCTGGCGGCGGGCGCCGTTTTTGGTGGTTCAGGCAGTTTCAGTCCTTCCTTTTTCAGGCCCGCTTCGATTCGCTGGTCGATATCGGCAGACATGGAATCCGCCCACTTCATGGCCGTCTGGAAGGTTTCGCCGTTCACTTTAGCCTGATTCGCGAGCAGTTTTTTGCCAACCGGGCTTTGATAGAACTTCAACAAATCCGCGATTTCAGGACCGCTAAACGTGTTGTGATAAACGAGCGTGACCTGTTCAATCAAGCCGCCGGGTGTGTCAACTTTTGCGTTGAGGCTCACCAGAAAAGCGTCGCGCGCAATTGCAAATCCTTTGTCCGGAAACTTGGGGTCGAGCTGCTTGATGCCCGGTGCCCAGCTTTGCACGGTGTTGTTGGCGATCTGTTCAGGGATCGCCTTGACACCTGTGATATCGAGCAAGGTTTTGATCTGCGCACGTTTGGCAGGAGTAAGCTCATCTGCCTGTGCGGCGAGCGCGGTGCAAGCAAGGATCGCGACAAGCGCAACGCGGGAAAAACTAGTCAACATGGTAGTTCGGGGCTTCTTTAGTGATGCTGACATCGTGAACATGGGATTCACGAATGCCAGCGGAGGTGATTTCTGAAAATTCTGCGCGTGTACGCATCTCGTCTAACGTGGTGCAGCCGCAGTAGTGCATGGAAGCGCGCAAGCCGCCTTCCATCTGGAAAATAACGTTGGCGACGCTGCCCTTGAATGGCACCTGTGCTTCAACGCCTTCTGGCACCAGTTTGGCGGTGTTCGGGTTGTTTGGCGCGCTGTCCTGAAAATAGCGGTCTGCGCTGCCTTGTTGCATCGCGCCCAAGCTGCCCATGCCGCGGAAACTTTTATAGCTGCGGCCCTGAAACAACACGATGTCGCCTGGCGCTTCTTCGGTGCCCGCAAACATGCTGCCCAACATGACGCAATGCGCACCCGCGGCGATGGCTTTGGCGATGTCACCTGAGTAACGGATACCGCCGTCGGCAATCAGCGGAATACCGGTGCCTTCCAGTCCCTTGGCGACGTCGGCAATCGCGGTGATCTGCGGCACGCCGACACCGGTCACAATACGCGTGGTGCAGATAGCGCCGGGGCCGATACCAACCTTGACGGCGTCTGCGCCCGCGTCCGCCAGCGCGCGCGCAGCCTCAGCGGTGGCGATATTGCCCGCGATAATTTGCGCGTCAGGATAATTTTGTTTGGCCCAACGAACGCGATCCGTCACGCCCTTGGAATGCCCATGCGCCGTGTCGATGACCAGGAAGTCGACACCCGCCGCCAACAGCAGTTCAACGCGCTCTTCGGTGCCTTCGGCAACGCCAACGGCAGCGCCCACACGCAGGCGACCGAATTGATCTTTACAGGCCAGCGGATGCTCGGTCGATTTGAGAATATCTTTTACGGTGATGAGGCCGCGCAATTCGAACTTTTCATTGACGACCAACACCCGCTCTAGACGATGCTTGTGCATCAGCGCTTTCGCCACATCGATGCTTTCGCCTTCGCGCACCGTCACCAGCTTCGACGCGGGCGTCATGATCGCGGAAACAGGTTGGTCCAGTTGAGGCTCAAAACGCAAATCGCGATTGGTGACGATACCGACCACTTTGTTGCCTTCAACCACCGGCAAACCAGACACGCGATGCTCGCGCGTGATGGCCAGTACGTCGCGCACCGGCAAGGTTGGCGCCACGGTGATGGGGTCTTTGATCACGCCCGATTCGAATCGCTTCACGCGACTCACCTCAAGGGCTTGCTGTTTCGCTGTGAAATTTTTGTGGATCACGCCAACGCCGCCTGCTTGCGCCATAGCAATAGCCAAGCGCGACTCTGTGACGGTATCCATCGCAGCGGACAGCAGCGGCAGATTCAGGCGGATGGACCGGGTGAGTGGGGTCGCGAGGTCGACATCGCGAGGCAGAACACTGGACTGGCCGGGGACGAGCAAAACGTCGTCAAAGGTAAGGGCTTTGGCGCGAATGCGCATGTGAAATTCCCAAAAACGCTATTTTACGCACGCCGCACATTCCAAGTGCACCTGGAGTGTGCGGCGAAAGTCAGAGCGCGTTAGCCGGACGACTTGCCGTCGCTGGCTTTATCTGATTTATCAGACTTCGCAGGGGTAGCGGGAATGGCTTTGTCTTTAATCTCAACCTTGATACGCTCTTTCAAAGCGACGAGGTAAGCATTGGCCAGATCAGCGCCACCTTGACCGGTCAATCGCTGGCCAAGAGATTTCAATTTTTCGGCATTTGCAACTTCTGGCTCAATGACCTTTAATACTTTGGCAACGGTGTAACCACCCGCATCGTTGGCACCACCGACCACGGCAGCTTCCTTGCTCACGTCAACAGCGAATACGGCCTTAGCCAGCGCTTGATTGACGTTCGGCAGCGGAGCCTGACGCGTGAGCTTTTGTGCCGGGCCAAACGTGAGTCCGGCGTCTTTGCCAGCGGAAAGCGCTGCTAGCTTTTCTGCGCCAGCCTTGGCAGCGAGTTCACCCGCCAATTTGCGTTGCAATTGCAAGCCAATTTGCGCACGAACTTCTTCGAGCGGGCGCACAGCAGAAGGTTTGTATTCAAGCACGCGAGCGGAAATCAGGCTGTTGTTGCCCAGATCAATCGCTTCCGAATTTTTCTTGCCTGCTACGTTGGCGGGCGCGAATACGGTCTGCGCAAATTTCTGGTTGCCGGCAGCGATGGCCTGCACTTGGGGGCGTGTCAGCCAGTCAGTTTTTTTGACTTCAAGCTTTAACTCTTCTGCAATCTTTGCGTAGCTGTCGCTCTGCTCATAAACTCGATTCTGAAATTTCTCAGCGTTCTCGGCAAATAGTTTGGCAGACTTTTGTTGCTTGAGTTCAGATTCGAGCTGTGCGCGCACTTCTTCAAGCGGGCGCGTGCGCTCGGGTTTGACTTCGGTCAGACGAATGATGTGATAGCCAAAGTCAGATTCAACCGGGCCACGAATCTCCCCCGGCTTCATCGAGTAGACAGCCTCCTCAAACGGCTTCACCATCTGACCGCGACCGAAAAATCCCAGATCGCCACCTTGCGCAGCGGAGCCAGGATCTTTCGATTTTGTTTTGGCGAGCTCAGCAAATTTTTCTGCTGAAGTGCCAACTTGTTTGATGATCGCCTCGGCCTCGGCTTTAGCAGCCTCCTTCGACGCTGTTTTCGGCTGTCCCTTTTCATCTTTTTCTACGGACAACAAGATGTGGCTTGCGCGGCGCTCTTCGGGGGCGGAGAACTCCTTGATACGTTTATCGTATTCAGGCTTTATTTCTTCGGGAGTAACTACGGCACTTGCCATGAACGCAGCCTGATTGAGCATCACATACTCAATCTTCGCCTGTTCGGGCGCCCGATATGAGTCGGGACTCTTGTCGTATTCCGCTTTGATCTGTGCGTCGTCCACTTTAGCCAACGGCATGAATGTGTTGACGTCAATAGCGGCAACCTGAATCTCGCGCGCCTGTTCGGTCAGACGCTGAAACAAGCCGACCTGGGCCGCGCTCGTGAGATTACTGCGGGAAAGTGCATCCTGAATCGGCTGTTGTGCGAGATCGCCACGCAGACGCTGTTCGTAGCCCATGCGGTTCAAACCGTTGAGCTTCAAAACTTCGTCGTATTTT
>JBBRGY010000204.1:0-5908 GCA_038223495.1 Burkholderiales bacterium
GTTGATGAGATCGGTTTCAAGCCTTCAGACAAAGCGCGCTTCCTTGATCTGATCCGGCGCAGTTACGGGATCATTCTGGTGACGGGTCCAACGGGTTCCGGCAAGACCACGACGCTGTACGCCGCACTGCAGGCAGTCAAAAAAGAAAACGTAAACATCGTCACGGTCGAAGACCCAATCGAATACGAACTCGAAAAAACCCGTCAAATTCAGCTCTTACCGCAGATCAATTTTGGCTTTCCGCAGGCGCTGCGACACATTTTGCGGCACGACCCGGACGTGATTATGATCGGCGAGATGCGCGATCTCGAAACCTGCAAGATCGCAGTGGAAAGCGCGCTAACCGGGCATCTCGTTTTCAGCACGCTGCACACTAACGATGCAGCCAGCACATTGGTGCGCTTGATCGAAATTGGCATCGCCCCTTACATGATTCGCTCGGCGGTGATTGGTGTGCTCGCGCAGCGGCTGGTGCGCAAGAACTGTCCGCATTGCCGCGTACCCGAAGTCATCGACCCGTTGCTGCGCGAAAACCTGAATCTGACGGCCACTGACAAATTTCTTAAAGGCGCTGGCTGCGAGCAATGCCGCTTCACGGGCTTCGCGGGTCGCATGGCGATCTACGAATTGATGGTGATGACCGAGCAGATTCGCAGCCACGTTGAGGCAGGCGTGGCGAGCGACGAATTCAGGAAACTGGCCATCGCGAGCGGCATGGTTCCTCTCCCTGTCAATGGCGTGGAGCAAGCGCGGACCGGCAACGTGTCAATCGCCGAGATTTATCGGGCTTGCATGTAGCATCAGGAAGCCAAAGTGCGAGCACGCCCCAAACGGTCTGACTCGCTCAATTGGCTCAGTTGCCTCAGTTGGCCACCGCGCCAGAGACTTTGACCACACGCTGCCACTTCGCAATATCCGCTCGCACCATCGCGGCATAAGCTTCTGGCGTATTGCCCACCACCTCAAAACCGAGCTGGGCTACGCGTGCACGAATGTCAGGCAGCGCGAGTACCGCCACGACATCATCGTGCCATTTGGCCAGGATTTCTTTAGGCGTTCCGGCCGGTGCGAACAATCCAAACCACGCGAGTGATTCGTAGCCGGGAACCGTCTCGGAAATAGGCGGCAGATCGGGCGTGGCTGCAAACCGTGAGGTAGTGGTGACGCCCAGCGCCCGCACTTTGCCAGCTTTGATGAAGGGCAGGATGGGTGGCAGATTACCGATCATTAGCTGCACCTGACCGGCGATGACATCGGTGATTGCAGGGGTCGAGCCCTTGTAGGGCACGTGCGTCATGTCGATGCCCGCAAACGCTTTCAACATCTCACCGTTTAAGTGCGCTGAAGACCCGGTGCCGCCCGAGGCAAACGAATATTTGCCGGGCTCCCTTTTTGCCAATGCGATAAATTCGGCCACTGTTTTGGCGGGCACTGAGGGATTAACGACGAACACATTCGGGGCCGATGCAACGAGCGTGATCGGCGCGAAATCGCGCACAACATCATAGGAAAGTTTTGGGTACAGCGCCTGATTGATGGCATGCGACCCGGCGTTGCCCATGATGACCGTGTAGCCATCTGCAGGCGACTTGGCTGCCGCCTCGGTGCCGATGACGCCACCTGCACCCGGACGATTTTCAACAATCACGGGCTGCCCCCAGCGCTCGGTGAGCTTTTGCCCGATCGAGCGGGCCAGAACGTCGGAGCCATCACCGGGCGTACTCGGCACGATGATTTTTACGGGTTTTGATGGGAAAGGCTGCGCGCTTGCCATCACGGCAAAAAGTGTGGTCGCCGCCGCCACGATCCAGTGTTTCATTTATTGCTTCCTGATTTTGATGTCCGTGTTGTGGTTGCCATTATGCTGACACTATGAAAATTCGATCCGTCACATTCCACGTTTTGCATGTCAGCGCAAAAACCAATTGGTCGTTCGTTCGCGTTGAATCTGATTCTGCACTCGTCGGCTGGGGCGAATGTTCGTTGAATGGCTGGGAAACCATGCAGCGCGAATACTGCGAGCGATTCGCGACCGAACTGAGCGGCCACCGCGTCGACGCCATCGCCGACGCCGATGCAGTATGCCGCCTTTTTCTTCATTCACCGGGCGGCATGGTTGAACACTCCGTGCGCAGCGCCGCTGAGCAAGCGTTGCTCGACATCCTCGCGCGGCGCGACGGCGTACCCGTATGGCAGCTGTTCGGCACAGAACAAAGAACGCGGGTTGAGGTGTACGCGAACATCAATCGCGCCACGCAACCACGCACGCCGGAAGGCTTCGTCAATAGCGCAAAGAACGCCGTGAGCAGCGGATTTGGCGCGGTCAAACTCGCCCCGTTCGACGGTGTGCTGCCCAGCAACGCCGAAACCGCTATCGGTGCGCCGCTCATCGAAGCCGCGCTGGCGCGAATTCGTGCCGTGCGCGAGGCGGTGGGCTTCGACGTCAAAGTCATGGTCGATTGTCACTGGCGACTCACGCCAAAAACGTCTCGCTATGTGCTCGATCAGCTGCGCGATGTGAAGCTGCACTGGTTGGAATGCCCGATCAGCGAACAGCCGCAATGGCATTCCGAGATTCGCGCCATTCGCGACTACGCAAACGCGCTCGACGTACGACTCGCAGGTGCGGAGATGCAGGCCGATGTAGAAGGTTTTCGACCATTCATTGAGCGCGGACTGTACGACACGATCATGCCAGACGTGAAATATTGTGGCGGTATCGGCCCGATGCTTCGTATTGCTGAGCTTGCCGAAAAACACGGCGTGCAAACGGCACCGCACAATCCGACAGGACCGATGTGCAACTTAGCCAGTCTGCAGGCGTGCATTGCTGGAATCAGTTGTGATTTTCTGGAACTACAGGTCGGCGAAAGCGAGCTGTTTACCACTGCGGTTCACGGCGTTGCGCCGCATTTTGAAGGTGGTTATTTCCTCAAACCAACGCAAATCGGCATGGGTGCAACTGTTGACGACAGAATGCTGGCGGCGCATCCCTTTGCGCCGGTTAGCGGCGGATTAGACCCGTCCCTGGGATAGCCCAAACGCCGCTGGCGCAAATCACTGCGATCAATTCGAAAGGCGCAGCTCTGCCAGCGCCGCATCAAACGCCGCCTTGTCCGACAGCGTCAAACATTTCACATCGGGCGCGATGCGCTTGACCATCCCGGCGAGCGCTTTTCCGGGACCACATTCAACGATGTGGGTGACGCCTTGCATCGCGAATTTTTCGATGGTTTCGATCCAGCGCACGGGCTTGAACAATTGCTCGGCGAGCACGAGGCGGATGCCCGCTGCGTCGCCCGCTACATCGACAGTGGCGTTGTGCAGCAGCGCGATTTTTGGAGGTTGAAAATCAGCGCGATTTAAGGCGACGGCCATGGCTTCGGCGGCGGGGCGCATGAGTTCACAGTGACTCGGCACGCTCATCGGCAACATGAGCGCACGCTTGGCCCCCGCCTCTTTGGCGAGCACGATGGCGCGCTCAACGGCCGTTTTGTGGCCACCGATGACGATCTGTCCGGGCGCGTTTAGGTTGCAGCAGGAAACTACCTCTCCCTGACTGGCTTTTTCGCACACTTCGGCCAGGGCACCGGGTTCGATACCCAGCACAGCGGCCATTCCACCAATGCCCGCGGGCACCGCGTCTTGCATCGCCTGTGAGCGTGCTTTGACCAACTTCATGGCCGATGCGAAATCGAGCGATTCAGAGGCAACGAGCGCTGCGTATTCGCCCAAGCTATGCCCCGCAACGAGCGAAGGTTTCGGGCCACCAGCGGCGAGCCAGGCATTCCACACGGCGACGTCAGCGGCGAGCATCGCGGGCTGAGTGTTGGTCGTGATGTTTAAGTCCTCGGCAGGGCCATTGGCGATTAACAAGGCGAGCGGTGAACCGAGCGCCGCGTCAGCTGCGGCAAGGGTTTCATCGATTTGCGCAAGACCGGCGTATCCCGCCATCATTGCCACCGATTGCGACCCTTGACCAGGAAAAACGAATGCTAGTTTCATATTAGCTTTCTCATGAAAGCCCCACTGCATCGGGGCTAATGCTTGATTTGTTTAATTGTCGGCTTATCACGTTTATTGCGTCTAGCCCCTGTGCAACCGTGGTTTTGCTGAAAAGCTGCTGGCTCCCTCTCCCTTAAGGGGAAAGGGTGGTGGTGACCTTGAGAGCCAAGGTGGTTGTTCAATTCACCGCCCTCTCCCACGAGAGGAGAGGGGATAAGACCGCGCTCCCATCGCAAAAATTGTGGAACCAAACTCACCACCGAATTAGCGCGCTACCCCAGGTAAATCCACCACCGACACCCACCGTTTGCACCACGTCGCCCGGCTTGATGCGGCCATCGCGAACCGCTGTATCCAGTGCCAGCGGAATCGATGCGGCCGACGTGTTGCCCTGCCCCTGCACGGTCACAATCGTTTTCTCTGGCGCAACGCCAAGACGCTTGCCGGTGGCATCGATGATGCGCACATTGGCCTGATGCGGAACTAGCCAATCGATGTCGGCCGCCGTCATATTGGCCATTGCGAGCGTTTCGTTGCAGACGTCAGCCATGACGTTAACCGCCATTTTGAAAACCGCCGGGCCGTCCATGTGCACGTGCGGATCGCCGTAGACCACGCCGTTTCGCACGTGGCCCGGCACATTCAGAATGGCGCGGCGGCTGCCGTCGGAATGCAATTTGGTAGCGAGGATTCCGGGCGTTTGCGACCGCGTGACGACGACCGCGCCCGCGCCATCGCCGAACAGCACACAGGTGCCGCGATCGTTCCAGTTGAGGATGCGCGAATAAATTTCAGCGCCAATGACCAGTGCGTTTTTGTACGCCCCCGTGGAGACCATTTTGTCGACGATCGACAGCGCGTAAACGAAGCCGGAACACACCGCTTGAATGTCAAACGCCACCGCGTTTTTCGCGCCGAGTTTGTCCTGCACGATGCAGGCGGTGCTCGGAAAAATGACGTCAGGCGTCGTGGTAGCGACGACCAGCAGATCGATGTCTGTGGCGGTCAAACCCGCAGCTTCGAGCGCACGCTTGGCGGCGGCAAGCGCGAGGTCACTCGTCTCTTCGCCGTCGGCGGCGATGTGACGGGCGCGAATGCCCGAGCGCGTGCGAATCCATTCGTCCGACGTATCGACGAATTTCGACAGATCGTCGTTGGTGAGGATTTTTTCCGGAAGGTAGCTTCCGGTCGAGATAATTTTGGTGAACACGGGCAGTAGATTCACAGCGAGGATACTGATTTAATCAGCAAATGCGCCGTTGCGGAAACGCACACCAAGAGCGCCCGAACGGGGGCTAACTGTTGCTAACAGCGGCGGCACTTTGGCTGGCCGCCGCCTGCGTATGAAACGCAGTGACGCGCTCGGTCAGCTCGGCGATCAGGTTATGCCGAGCTTCATCGTCCGCCCGCTCGATGGCGGTGACAAAGCCGGGTACATCGGCGCCGCCGTGACTCTTGACCACGATGCCGCGCAATCCCAAAAGCGTTGCGCCATTGTGCTGCGACGGGTCGAGCCGACCTTTGAAACGTTTTAACACCGGGTAGGAGAACGCGGCAGCCGCCTTCGACAGCGGCGTTCGGGCGAACTCTTCACGCAGCATTTGTGTCATCAACCGGGCCAAACCTTCAGAGGCTTTGAGCGCTACATTGCCGACAAATCCGTCGCAAACGACGACGTCCACTTTGTCGGCGTAAATATCCGTGCCTTCGATATTGCCTATGAAATTTAAGTCGGTCGCGCGAATCAGTTCGGCAGCCGCTTTGACGATTTCATTGCCCTTGATGTCTTCTTCGCCGATGTTCAATAGGCCCACCGTCGGGGGGGCATTTCCGGTCAACGTTGAAGAAAGTGCAGCCCCCATGATGGCGAATTGCAGCAAGTGTTCAGCGGTGCAATCCACAT
>JBBRGY010000205.1:0-5846 GCA_038223495.1 Burkholderiales bacterium
GGAAAGCGCGGGCCCGGATCGACCTTGCGGCCGGGGGCAATATCGCTGTGACCCAGAATGTGATCAGCGCGAATTCCGTGACGCTTGACGATGTCTTTCACCAGCGCCATCACCACATCCATCTGCGCATCCGGATAGTCAAACCAGATCGTCGTGCCATCGGGCGTTTTTTGGTTGCCCTTGTTCACGATCTCGATACCGATAGACGCAGCATTGAGCGCCGCCGCGTTGCCCCAGCGGCTCAAGCCCGCGTGATACGCACGCCGCGATTCGTCGACCAGTCGATAGACCGTTGGCGGATTGACGTCAACCAGATAATGGCTGCTGACCGGACCTTCCGTCAAAATTTTCAGCGAACCCTCAAAATTCTCGTTCGTGAAGTGCAGGATCAAAAACTGGGCGCGACTGTCCTGACTAATAGCTGTGTAACTCGTGTCAATGTTCACGTACGGATGATCGCGCTGCCAAGTCGCGCAACCCGTCATCAAAAGCGCCAGCGATGCACTGGCAAACAATAAAAACACGCGTTTCATTCATTGCGGGCGCCTTCAGCAAAGCGCTTGAGTAGAGGGAAGCAGGCAAGGATAGCGCAGCCACCCGCCGTGTCGACTACGCAATCTCATCGATGGCGCGGTAGTAGCGAGAAAGTCGAACCGTGCGACGGCGTACGCCCGCTTAAGCCACATATCATTGCGCCATGGCACTCACCTATCTCTGGTCCGGATTTTTTATCGTTGGTTTTGTCGCTGCGCTGGCGCAGTGGATATTTCTGGGCGATGGCGAAGTCTTCAAACGCATCATCGACGGCACGTTCGATTCGGCGCGCGTCGCCGTGATGGAAATCGCGCTGCCACTCGCGGGCGTGATGACGCTGTGGCTTGGCATTCTGGCGATTGGCGAAAAAGCAGGTGCGATTGATTTCATTGCCAAACTGATCGCGCCGTTCTTCTCGCGCATCTTTCCTGAAGTGCCAAAAAATCATCCGGCGACCGGGCACATGGTGATGAATTTTTCGGCAAACTTTTTGGGACTCGATAACGCTGCGACGCCGTTCGGTTTGAAGGCGATGGCGAGTTTGCAGGAACTGAATCCGAAGAAGGACACCGCGAGCAACGCGCAGATCATGTTTTTGGTGCTTCAAACCTCAGGATTAACGCTGATTCCGCTGTCGATCATGGCCCAGCGCGCCGTGCTCGGCGCGAAGGATCCGTCGGATATTTTTATTCCAACCTTGATCGCAACTTATGTGGCCACGCTGGTTGCGTTGATTACGGTGTCGCTCAAGCAGCGCATCAATCTGTTCGACAAAGTGATTTTTGGCTGGATGGCTGGTGTGACGAGTGTGATGGCAGCCATCGTCTGGTATTTCAGCGTGTATTTGACCAGAGAAGAAATTCAGTCCGTTTCGAAAGTTGCGAGCAATCTGATTCTGCTGTCGATCATTGTGATCTTTATGGTGGCTGCGCTGCGAAAACGCGTGAACGTTTATGAGGCCTTCATCGAAGGCGCGAAGAGCGGCATACAGACCTCGATCATCATCATCCCGTATCTCGTGGGCATGCTGGTCGCCATCGCAGTGCTGCGGCAATCGGGCGTGCTCGGCTTCATCGTTCAGGGCTTCACCTGGGCATTTTCGCAGTTGGGATTTAACACTGACTTCACGCCCGCCCTGCCCACGGCGCTCATGAAGCCAGTGAGCGGCAGCGGCGCACGCGCAATGATGATCGACGCCATGAAAACCTACGGTGTGGACTCGTTTGTCGGGCGTTTGGTGAGCGTTCTTCAGGGCGCAACCGACACCACTTTTTACGTCATCGCGCTGTACTTTGGCGCCGTAGGAATCACCCGAACGCGCTACTCTATTACTTACGGGTTAATCGCTGATTTCGCCGGTGTGGTTGCGGCAGTGCTCGTGGCCTATCTCTTTTTCCATTAACGGAAAGACTATGCCGTGCGCATCTGTTTTTTGTGCGTCTTTGCGAGCGCTTGCAGATATTCCATCTGATCAGCGAGGATGTGGCGATTGGCGAGAATCATCTTCTCACTTTTGACCGGACGATACGGCACATAGAGCAAGCGCAGCCCAGCTTGCTCTGGCGTTCGGCCCGCTTTATTGAGATTGCATTTGCGGCACGCCGTCACGCAGTTTTCCCACGTATCGTTGCCATTTTGTGAACGCGGAATGATGTGATCGCGCGTGAGTATCGACTCAGGAAATTCATCGCCACAATACGCGCAGAGTTGGCGATCACGCGAAAACAACAACCGGTTATCGCGGCCAGGAAGCGCAGAAACTGGGCTCCAGGTGCTGTGTTTATGTTCGCCTTCGCAAGCGATGATGGAGGAGACTTCGATCACGCTGCGCTCACCGCTGCAACGTTGAATACCGCCACGAAACGTAAAAATCACATGTCCGAGTGACCAGACCACGCCGCCGCGTGCATATTGCGACACCGCGTTTTCGGGTGTCATCCAACCCTTGGGTTGTCCTCCGGAATCAAGGGCCAAAATCGCTAGGGACATGGTTTCGTCGCTCCTCAAAGCCCGCAACTGCCATCGTTATCGCACTTTGGAGACGAAACTTACCATGAATTGATGATGGGCGTATGACGGTGGGTGCGTGCGACTCTCCAGTGGCAGCGGCGTTAGCCGTGAATGGGGGTCACTGCGACGCTTTTCGCGGATCGAGCTGCTCACGCGAATTCGTAAATTAAGCCTTCAACTGAAGCGACGCAAGCCTGCTGTACAAAGGCGACGTCACCATTAGTTCAGCATGCGTGCCCTGCGCCACCACGCGACCGTCGTCAATCACGATGATGCGGTCTGCACTTTGCACGGTGGAGAGGCGATGCGCAATGATCAGCGTTGTATGTTTTCTCGCGAGTCGTTCGATGGCGTCGGTCACCAGCACTTCGCTTTCGGCATCGAGCGAACTTGTTGCTTCGTCCAGCAAAAGCACGGGCCGATCCGCAAGAATCGCCCGCGCGATAGCGACGCGCTGACGCTGACCGCCTGAAAGCCGCACGCCGCGCTCACCAAGCTCAGTCTCCAGACCGTTGGGTAACGCACTCGCGAATTCGGTCACGTGCGCTGCGTCGCATGCCGCGCGGACATCGGCGTCCGTTGCGCTCAAGTTACCGTAACGCACGTTCTCTGCCACGCTGCCCGAAAAGATCACGGGCTCCTGCGACACCAGCGCGAAGCGTTCGCGCAGCGCGTTGAGATCGGCCGATTTAACGTCCACGCCGTCAACACGGATCGTGCCTTGCTTCGGATCGTAAAAACGTAGCAGCAGCTGAAAAACTGTGCTTTTGCCCGCGCCACTCGGGCCGACCAGCGCCACCACCTCGCCGGGTTTCACCGCGAGCGAAAAATCCTTTAGCGCTTCGGAATCGGGGCGCGTTGGATAGCTAAATGTCACGCGATCGATGGCGATCTCGCCGCGTGCCGGTGGCAACGCAACTGGGTGTGCGGGCGCTGCAATTTCAGTGTTTGTCGCGAGCAATTCGCGAATGCGCTCACTGGCACCAGTGGCACGTTTCAACTGTCCGAACACCTCGGCAATCGCACCGACCGAACCGGCCACCATGACCGCATAAAACATGAACGCGGACAACTCACCAGCCGACATCTCGCCCGCCAGCACATCGTGGCCCCCGGCCCAGAGAATGACCGATACGCAGGTGAAGGCGAGCACGATAACGATGGCTGAAAGCGTTGCGCTAGTGCGCTCGCGCAGCGCAGCGTTGTCAAACAGCGAATTAATGCGATCCGAGAAACGCTTTTGCTCGAAGCTTTCGCGCGCATACGCCTGGACTGTGCGCACCGCATGAATCGTCTCATCGGCGCGCGCCATCGAATCGGCGAGCCGGTCCTGACTCACCTTGGCCAGCTTTTGTACTTTGCGACCGAGAAAAACCACTGGTGCAATCACGATCGGAACGCCAATCAGCACATAGACCAAGAGCTTTGGCGCGGTGATCGCCAGCATCACGAGTCCACCCGCCACCATCACCAGATTACGCAACGCCCACGAAAACGCGTTAGTCACAACGCCTTCCAGTACTTGCGTGTCGTTCGACAAACGAGACAGCACTTCGCCAACGCGCTCTCGCTCAAAGAATGCCGGGGACAGCGTTAGCAAATGGGCATAAACGCGCTGACGAATGTCGTTCACCACGCGGTTATTAACCCACGAGATATTCGAGAAGCGGATGTACACGCCAATGCCTTGCGCCAGCGCCAGACTCACCATAACCAGGAGGATTTTGTCCAGCTCGCTCGCGCTGCCCGCTGAAAAACCCCGATCAATCACTCGTTTCAGCCCCTCGCCAATGGCGAGCACTGACGCGGCTGCTAGCGCCAACCCGAACATTGCAATTGCAATGCGCCGCCAGTACGGGCGGACGAAAGGCCACATAAATTCAATTACAGCAAAGCGAGCGTTCATCGGATCAAGTTAAGGCCGAAGCCGGGGAAACAAAGAGGTCGCAAGAAATTTGTTTCAAAACGTAACGGTTCAACAATTTGGCGATTTCCACCGCAAAAGTGTTGAACTTTTCGAAACTCGCCGCATCTTAATAAGTGTGGCAAGACGATGCGTGGTTGAACCCTCTGCCCCGCATTGTTATCCTCCCCCGACGGGCTTCCCCCGGTCCGTCCGTGGTGACGTTTAGGGCGACCTTTCCTCCGATGGGTCGCCCTTTTTTCTTTCTGTCTTTCCTGTTGAGTTGCAGCGTAGAAACTGCCTTCGCAGCGGCGACCCAGCGTATACGGGGGTTCTGTTGCTTAGTTGGTGCTTGCTCTCTTGGCGACTTCATTTCGGCCCGGAACTAGCAATTCTTGGGCACCAAATCCGCGGGTCATCGTCTAATATGGCGCTAGCGGCGTGATCCTGTTGTTTTTTCAGGCCGTAAAACGGCAATTCAAGGAAATATGATGAGCGGAAATTGGCAAAAAGTAACGTGGGTGGGCGCGGGCGCGACTATCGGGATCGCGCTGTCTTTGGCGCTCAACGTCACCGCTAATCGCGACGCCAAATCGACCATTCCGGTGGATGAACTGCGCACCTTCTCTGAGGTGTTCGCGCGCATCAAAAACGATTACGTCGAGCCGGTCAGCGACAAGAAACTCATTGAGCAGGCCATCAGCGGCATGGTCTCCAGCCTCGACCCGCATTCCGTCTTTCTTGACGAAGACGCCTTCAAGGATTTGCGCACGACGACCACTGGCAAGTTCGGTGGGGTTGGCATTGAAATCGGCACAGAAGACGGATTCATCAAGGTCATTTCCCCGATTGACGAAACGCCCGCCGCCAAAGCGGGTATTCGCGCTGGCGACCTGATCACCAAGGTCGACGGCGAATCCACACGCGGCCTGACCACGACCAAAGCCGTCGACAAGATGCGCGGAAATCCTGGCACCAAAGTACGCTTGGAAATTTTCCGCAAAGAAGATCGCAGCACGCAAACCTTCGCGCTGACCCGCGAACAAATCAAGATTCAGGGCGTAAAAGCCAAGATGGTTGAGCCGGGCATTTCGTTCATCCGGGTGCGCACGTTTAACGAAACGACGGTCGCCGACGTCGCTAAGGCATTAACCGAGGAGAACGCGCAGACCCCGCTCAAAGGCGTCGTGCTCGACTTGCGTAACAATCCCGGCGGATTGCTTGATGCAGCAGTGGGATTGTCAGCCATCTTCCTGCCGAAAGATGCGCTGGTCGTCTACACCGAGGGCCGCATGGAAGGCAGCAGAACGCGCTACACAGCGAGCAGGGAGTACTACTCACGCCGTGGTCCTGACGCCTTGGCCAATCTTCCGGAAATCCTGAAAACCGTGCCGCTTGT
>JBBRGY010000206.1:0-5839 GCA_038223495.1 Burkholderiales bacterium
CGCCGCTTTGCATTTTTTCGAACAGCTCGATCAACGCGCCGCGCAGTTTGTCCGGCGTGATTTGTTTGGCAACAAGCTTTTCAAACAATCGCTCGGGAAGCAGGCCCACGTCTTCGGCAAAAAAACAGAACAAGCATTGCGTGAGAAAGTGCGCGACGCGTTCTGGTGGCTCGCGGCGCTCGTTACGCATCCGCTCGGCGACGTCGGCGAAGGCTTTGGCAGCGGTCTCAGTGATGTCGCGGTTGGTGCGTTTGGGCTGAAAACTGGCGGGATCGGTGAAGGCGCGGCGCAGGATTTCGCGCTGCGCCGGATCGCCGAGATTTTTAAGCGCGATCCGATACGTCTCGGTCGGGCGACCGGTGAACTGAGTATGAATTTCAAACGCGAGGCGGTCGCTGACGATGAGCAGCGGCGGGTTGTCGAGCGCGTTGGCGTAATCCTTCAACTGCCGTAGCGCATTGTTTAAGTCGCCGCCGGGTGCCTTGTATTCCCAAGCGAAACAGCCGCGCTTGAACACATCGGCAAAACCACGCTTCTGACCGAGTTTGAGCGTGCCTTTTTCGAACGTGTAGTCGTCGCTGTGATTGGGCGCATCAACACCGAGCAGTGCGCAAAGGCCCACGAAATGCGATTGCGCGCCTGCGCGTTCGTTCATGCCGTAGCCACCACCGACAAGCTTGTCGGAGGCCCCACCGCCGGGCGACCAGTGGCTGATGAAATCTTCGGGGCTGGTTACGGGCGGCGCTGTCATGACATGAATGTAACGCGTTGCGAAACGCGAGAAACCAGCACACGATCTGGAGCAATCGCGGTGGCTGATTTCACCTATTCACTTTTTCATGTAACCCCCATTGCATCGGGGGTAGCTGTCAATAATGGCAGAAGTCGCCTTCTGCCATTTTCAAGCATTAGCCCCTATGCAATGGTGCGTTACCGCGAAAGCTGATAGGTAGCTGCACGCGCAAATTCACGCCGACAGCCTCCTAGAACCGTCCCTCGTTGTTCGCCCGGCCCGCGCCGCCTTCGGTGAGCACGTTGCCGGTGTCAACCTTGACGATGTAGGCATCGGCGTCGAACGGGCTGGAGGTGAGGCCGACGACATCGAGCTGGCAGCCGGTAGGGCCGCTGGCGGTGACGCGCACGGATTTGATGTCTCGAACTTTCACCGGGAACGCCTGGCCGTTGGGGACGGCGGGCGTGTTGTTGCTCACCAGTTCACGGCCGCTGCCATCAGTGATTTTGGTGACCGTCGCGCCTGCGGGTGCGTCGCCGATATTTTTTACAGAAAACATCAGCGCGGGAATCTGCACGAAACCCTGCGCAGGTACGGCGACACAATTGTTGGAGAGGTTGAATGAACCGTCAGAGTTTTGCACACGCGCGCATTCGGAGCCGCCGGGCGGCAGGCTACGACAGAAGGAGGCGTCAACGTTGTTGGTGCCCACAGTGGCGGGTCGGAATGGCTTCGAGCCAAACTGATCGGGAGCGGGCGTGAGATCAGGTTTGGCGTTGACGTCGAAGTTGGCGATGCGCCAGTCTTGTGACACTTCGCAGCGCTGTGCGGTGGGTACGTTGTGAAACACTTTGACCTTTGCCATCGTGCCCTGAAAACCGGGCTGCACTTCGCAGTTGTATTGCAGCTTGAGTGAGTTTGCGCTGCGGCCAACCAGTGCGACGCAGGCGGGCTCGACCTTCATCGAGCCGGCATCCAGATCGGCACCGGCCAAGGTGACCGTGTCACCCTTTCGTACGGTTCCGACCTGCGGCAACATGTTCGTGCTGATGCTGTAGCCAGGGTTGATCGCGAGATTGACAACTGGATCGGGACGACCGGTGATCTTGAGCGTGACACTGGGGCCGGTGCCGACTGGCGTGGACGCCGGAACCGTGATGTCGACGCGAGCGGTGTCGCCGGAACGGCGAATATTTGATGTGCAAGACGGACAGTTGCCGAGGGTGACGCCCATGAGCCTGGCGCTGATACCGGGCTCCTGCAGTCGGATCGTGTTGCGACCGCCGCGCCGCATGGGTACGGTCAGGCCGTTGGCAAGGTTGACTTCTGCTGACATGCAGGAAGCAGCCGCTTGATCGCCAGAAACTTCGCTGCTGACGAACACTTCGGTGGCGGCGTGCGTCGATGCGGCGAAGCCGAGGGCGATGAGGATCAACGACAGCGGTGCTGATCTCGTGAGGCGTGGGCGGAAGGTGATCATGACATGCTCCTAAAGGGTGATTTCGTTGTCGTTGGTTTGCGTTTCGGCAGCGGCGGGTGCGCTGGTGTTGACGCGGAAGATGAGACGTTGCGGATCGAACTTGCCGAGCGGCTCGCTTGGTGCCAGGTAGCAACCGGCCGGAGACGGCGCGCCGCCCGAAATGGGCCGTGCGCCGATGGCGTCGCGCTTTTTTTCGCTGAATGCGAAGACGACCTTCACCGACGCTGGACGGCTTGTCCAGTTGTCGAAAAAGCGGGAATCTGATCCGTTGCCCTGGGTGATGGGGTCTGCCGTGCGCCGTTGCAGTAAGTTGCCGTTGCCATCGAGCACATCGGCTGACACAGGCGATGGGGATGGCAGACCCGCGTAGTTGATGCCCCAGCGAATGGGTAGCAAATTGATGAGGCGCTCTTCGTCGTTGGCAAACGTGGCACAGAATGATTGGTCGATTCGGCGGCGTAGCGCGCCTGCATCTGGCAACAGTGGATTTTGCGAGCGGAAGAACGGTATGGGCTGTATGAAGCCAGGCGTGAGGTTGAGTCGGACGGGTGGCGGCGCTGCCTGCACGGGCGGTGCTGCAGGTGGCGCCGGCTGAGGCGGGGCGGGTGGCGGTACGTTGCCAGCGACAGCGCATGACGCGTCTCTGGTCAACGGAATTTTGACGTCGTTGATATGGCAGAAGCGCGACGCTTCAAGCGTGAGATCAATCGTTTCGGTGTGCGCACTGCATGAGCGATGCTCGGGTGCCAGCACCAACTCGGCATCCGATTCGCGGATACGGGTGAACCCAATGAACCGATTGGTGAGGCGATCCAGATTGTTGCCGCGCAGCGTGACACGGTCTGTGGTGTTCGATACGTTGACGCTTTCCACGCGATCCACACGGCTGTTGCGCACGACGAGGAGCTTGTACTCGCCGCGACCGCCGCCGAAATAATGCAGCACGAGCGTTGCGTTGCCTGTGGGCGTGCTGGCCGGGAGATGAATGTCAAGCTCGGCAAATCCTTTGCGATCAATCAGGTGTCCGCGACCGCCTGAGTCGAAATTTCCTTTGCTGGTAACGCTCGCTGCACAGTCGGGGCCGCAGCTTGAAAAGGACGCGCGTTCCAGTCCGACATCAACCAGGTTTCGCTCGATACGAACCTTGTGATGGGCGTCGCCGCGCACGATGATGGCAGGCTCGGAGAGCGGATAGCCGAAACTGTCGTTGTTGCAAACAGTGTGGCCCGTCGCCTGACGCAGCGTGGTGACTTTAACGGCGTCGTCGCCAGCGTGGGCAGTCATCGCAGCCACAGCCGCGACGATCAAGGCGGGAAATTTGTGAGCATTATTCATGTTTGATTTCCATTGAATGAGGGGGTTTAGGGTGTTCTAACAACCGGCATTCAGCGCTGAAAACCGTTAGGCTCAACGTTAGGTTTCAGAGCTACTGAAGTCGATACGTCGCTTGCCGTACGCGATGCAACTTGATGCCGTATGTCATGCGCCAGAGCGTGGAGCGATCAGCCTTTAAGCGCAAATCGGCGCGTCACGCTTTGCGCCAAATGCCGGCCGTTGGCGTCGAGCGCTGTGATGCGCCACAGCGCCGCGCCCGTCACGCGCGAGGCAATCCAGCCAGGTGGCGGGGTGTAGCGCGTGGTCTCTGTATTGGTTGTGATGATGAGTTTGCCGCCGCTTTCGACGTCAACGCGATAGCTCTTTGCGCCGGCGACTTCGATCCATTCGAACGTGACCGCGCGCGCAGCGTCGACCGTTGCGTCGGTGAGTGGAAGCATCAGGTCGACGGACACGTTAGGTAGGTTGGATGTGGCTGTTTGGATCGCGCTCGCCGCTGCCACATCCCCCACAAAATATTTAAGCGTCGGCATCGGAAAGCCCGCCACGCCACCGGTCTTCACGAGCTGGCCGCCACCGATTTCGGAGTTGGCTTCCTTGTCGTCGGTCGCCTCGATCCGCAGCAACACCTGATACGGCCCTTCGACGCGAGTGTCAAGGAGCGCAGGCTCCGGACCGTCGATGCGCACCGTGCCATTGGGCACGACGAACTGCGAGAAACGTGACACCGTGAGATAGCGCTTTTGTGTGTTGCGCAGCTCAAGTGGTAGCGTTGCCTCAGTCAACAAATCATTCGCCTCAGGCTCGCTGTCGCCGGGGCGTACCAGTTCCCAGCGGCCTTTCAATTGCCCCGAACCGTTGAACTGAATTTCGGCGGAAAAACGGGGCAGGCGCTCGCCACTGCGGAGGACGAACAGTTGCGTTGTATCTGCCTGCCCCGAAAAATTGATCTTCACGTCGATCAGCGACAACGGTGAACGAGCGCCGCCTGCGCCCAGTCGGCAGGTCACGACGACCCACTTGTCGCCGGTGCTGCCACCCGAGAAATGTCGCACGTAAAAAAAATCACTGTTCTTGCCCTCAATGCCTTCCTGCACCGCGCGGCGTACAACCGAGGCCGGGATCACCATGATGTCGCTGAAGTTCTTTTGCCCAATACCTTGCGTCGGACGAGACCGATCAAAGTTGAGTGGCAGACGGCCGAACAGCGTGCCCGGAACACAGGGATCACTGGATGTAACCGAACCCGCACCGATCCCGGGCTGTACCGTGCCGCACCACAGCGCCTCCACCGCGCGCTCGTTCGGCTCCAGACTCTGGAAAGTGATAAATACGGTGTTCGGGGCATTGCTGCGCACGTTGACGCCCGTTGGGTTGACCGCATTGATGGCAAAAGCGCTGGTTGCCATGATGGCGATCAGGGCGGCGAATGCTCTGCTCGCCAAGCGAACGAATGGGTTGAACATGATGATTTCTCCAACGATCAGAAATTAAGGGACAGGCCGGTCTGGATGAGTGTTTGTTTGCCTGAGAGCACCTGCGCAACCAGGGTGTCAAGAGCACGGTTGTCGGCGTATGCAACGCGGATGAACACTTGGCCTGGAAGCTTTTTGCCGAACTGTACGAGCGTAAATTTGCGAGCAATTTGTAGCGCGGCGCTGAGCGTGTTGCTGTATTGCTGATTCAGCGAATCGAACGCCAGCGTCTTTGCGTAATCGGTCTTGACCGACCACAGATCGGTCATCTGCCAGTCAATCCCGATGGTGCCGCCGTTGCTGTAAGTCGCCTGCACTTTTTCGTAGCTGAAATTACGGCTGCGATTGAAACCAAGATTCAGATTCAGTTTGTCACTGACCTTCCATGCGATGGTCAGTCCGTGTGTGTGCACGAGAAAGTCCGCCGTTTCACGGCCTGGTTGGCGGTTGTCCTGATCACCGATTTCGTAGTTGTAGGAAAGGGTGTACGGCTCGTAGTTCCAGTTGAGCGCAGCCTTATGCGTCAGGTTGATCTGGTCGGGCCAGAACGACGAGCGGGCGTTGGTGCCGTCAGGGATGCGCAGTGTGTATTGCCTGACACGACGCGATTCAAGTTGCACAGCAGGCCAAATATTGGCAGGCTTTTCAGACGTACCGAAAATCGCCGGGAGCGGCACAGTAAGCTGTGCTGATTTTTCGTAGGTTCCTGTTTTTAGAATCGTCGGGATAGTTTTGACGTTGTCGTTTTTCTCGCTGCCAATCAATGTGAGTGCGATTTCACCGACACGCATTTCGCCAGCGTATCGCGTGAGCTTT
>JBBRGY010000207.1:0-5829 GCA_038223495.1 Burkholderiales bacterium
CATCAACGCCATCTGGACGTTTTCGCAAACGCTCATCGAACCGAACGTCGCGGTGATTTGGAACGTACGCGCGACACGCATGCGGAACAGTGCTTCGGGCGACTTTCCGGTGATGTCCGCACCATTCAAACTGACGCGCCCGGAGTCCGGGTGGAGCTGCCCATTGATCAGGTTAAAGCTCGTCGTTTTGCCCGCTCCATTCGGCCCGATCAGCGCGACCGCTTCGCCTGCACGCACAGAGAAATCGATGCCTTTAACGGCAGCAACGCCACCAAAGGATTTTTTGAGACCACTAACTTCGAGCGCTATGGTCATCGCACTCTCCCCCGCGCGAACAACGCTTCAATTCGCGGGCCAATCGTGCCAACAATCCCTTTCGGAAACAAAAGCACGATCCCCAAAATCGTAAACCCCAAAGCTGCACGCCAATACTCAGTGTTGCGCGCCAACGTGTCCTGCAACCAGGTGAACGCAGCCGCACCCACGATGGGCCCAACGAGCGTGTTGATGCCGCCCAACAGCACCATGACCAACGCATCCACCGAGCGCGGAATCGCCAGCACTTCCGGCGAAACACTGCCTTTGGAAAACACGTACAAAGCGCCGGCCATACCGGCCAATGCGCCCGCAATCGTAAACACGATCCACTGCAAGCGCGCAGGCGAGAGGCCAATCGCGCGCGCCTTCACTGGCGCATCACGCGCAGCACGCACGCTGTAGCCCAGTGGCGTATGCACAAGCCAACTGCAAAACACGAGGCCCACGCCGCACACTGCAAACACCATCCAATAGAAATTGACACGCTCAGATAGCCAGTCAGGCGGCCAAACTCCAACCAACCCGTTGCTGCCGCCCGTCACCGCGTCCCACTGATACACCACCGACCAGGTGATCTGCGCAAACGCCAACGTCAACATCGCCATGTAGGTGCCCGACAGGCGCACGCTAAACCAACCGAACAACAGCGCGGCACTGCCCGCAAGCGCAACGCCACAGCCCATCGCAACAACGAACCCCAGTCCCAACTTAATCGCCAATGCCGCGCCATACGCGCCTAATCCGAAATAGGCCGCATGCCCGAACGAGCCCATGCCGCCCGGCCCGATGATGAGCCCGAGACTCGCGGCAAACAGCGCAAACACCATCATGTCAATTGCCAGGACCAACGTGTATTCACCGACAAACATTGGGAGCAGTGCAAGCGCCAGGGCAAATGCAGCAATCAGAAGCAAGGATTTGCGTCCGGACGCGCGCACGACCGGGCCAATCAGTGCGGCTGACCGTGCGTGCGCGAGCGGCTTGCCGAACAGGCCATTTGGCTTGAACACCAGCACCACCGCCATCACAATAAATTCCGCGACCAACGTTAATTTGCTGAACGCAAATTCAACGCCAAAAAACGTTGCTTCGCCCAGTCCGATGCAATACGCCTTGACCAGCGAAATGATGATCGCCGCCACAAATGCGCCTGGCAAACTGCCCAACCCGCCAACCACAACAACAACGAAAACATCCGCGATGATTGTTAAATCCATCGCCAGATTTGCCGGTTCGCGGGGCAACTGCAGAGCCCCACCCAGCCCGGCCAAAAAACTACCCAGTGCGAACACCGCAGTAAACAAAAGCTTCTGATTCACGCCGAGCGCATCGGTCATCTCGCGATCCTGCGTCGCCGCCCGCAGCAGCAATCCGAATCGCGTTTTCTTGAGCAACGCCGTCAGCGCCAACAGCATCAGAACGCCGAGCACAATCAGCAGCAGATCGTAAGTCGGAAATGCCTTACCAAAAATGTCGATTGCCCCGGTGAACCCAGGCGCGCGCGGGCCCAACAAATCCTCAGGCCCCCAAATGGCAAGTGCCGCATCCTTAATGATGAGCACGAGTGCAAATGTCGCGATGAGTTGCAGCAGTTCGGGTGCGTCGTAAATGCGGCGAAGAATTAGAAACTCAGCCAGCAATCCCACTACTGCGACTGCCAGCCCAGCCGCCAACATGGCCCCCCAGAAACCCAGCGGCCCGCCCAATGTCGTCGCTTCGGTGTAGGCGACGTAGACACCCAACATGTAGAGTGAGCCATGGGCGAAGTTAACGATACGTGTGACGCCGAAGATGAGGGACAGACCTACTGCGACGAGGAATAGTGATGAGGCGGACGCCAGACCGTTCAGGGTTTGGATAAGGAAGGAAGACAACATTACTTAACAATAGCCCAATGAGCACTTTGCAATTCACGCGAATCCAAAGTAGTCCTCTCTCGCCCCGCGGGCGAGGGGACAAAAGCCTCAGCGGCGACTGAGCGAGCGCCTACTGCGCCCGCAACCGCGTCACCTCTTCATCGGTCGGCTGCACATCTTTGCCATCGACATAACGCCAAGCGGTCATTACGCCCTTGCCATCTTTCTGCGCGAGGCGACCGACGTAGGCACCCATCGTGGACTGATTGTCCTGCGCGCGCCACGTGATCTTGCCGAAGGGGCTATCTACCGCCAGATTTTTCATTGCGGCCTGCATCTTGGCGACATCAGTCGAGCCTGACTTTTTAAGCATCGTGGCGATGGATTTCATGGTGGCGTATCCAACCACCGAGCCCAAGCGCGGATGATCGTTGTATTTCGCCAGATAGGCTTCGCGGAACGCTTTGTGTTCTGGCGTATTGATCTGTTCCCACGGGTAGCCCGTGACGAGCCAGCCCGTTGGGGTTTCGTCTTTGAGTGTGTCGAGGTATTCCGGTTCACCCGAGAGAAGGCTCACGACCGGGCGATCCTTAAACAGACCACGCGTGTTGCCTTCGCGCACAAACTTTTGCAAATCAGCGCCAAAAGTGACGTTGAAAATGGCATCCACTTTGGCGTCGATCATCGCCTGCGCGACTGCACCCGCGTCGATCTTGCCGAGCGGCGCCGCCTGTTCGATGAATTCGACGCCGCCAGCCGGTTGCGCCGCGATTAGCAGTTTCTTGAACGAGGCAGCTGCGGACTGGCCATATTCATAGTTGGGGTACACGATGCCCCAGCGCTTTTTGTTGAGCTTGGCGGCTTCGGGGACCAGCATAGTGGTTTGCATGTACGTCGAGGCGCGCAGGCGATAGGTGTAAGCATTGCCATTGCCCCAAGTCACTTTGTCGGACAGCGGTTCGCTGGCGATGAAAAGCACTTTGCGTTGCTTGGCAAAATCGCCGACAGCGAGCCCGATGTTCGACAGGAAAGTGCCAGAAATCAGCGCGACTTTTTCACGCGACACTAGCTCTTCGGCCACGCGCACGGCGTCACCTGCGTTCGCGTTGTCGTCGCGAAACACGGTCTCTAGTTTTTTGCCACCGACGCCGCCTGCTTTGTTGATTTCTTCCTGAGCGAGCAGCCAGCCTTTTTTGTACGGCTCCAGAAAAGCCGTTTGCGCTTTGTAGCTGTTGATTTCGCCGATTTTGATCGTGGCTTGCGCCAAACTCACATTGCTGGCGAGCGCAGCAAGGGTGGAAAGTGACACTGCTAGGAGGTTGCGTTTCATTGTTTATTCCTGTTGTAACTGCACGGCGCGAAGGCGAGCCGCGTCGATAACGCCGCAGAGTCCTGTGGGTTTACACGAATCCGCGCATAACTCATTTTTTGCGGCGTGGGCGCACGACTGTAACGTATTCATTGAAAGTACGCGAAAATATGGCCACGACACATTTAGAGGAGTTCACATGAAGTTGGCTCTCAAAATTCTCCAGTATCTGGTTGGCCTCGCCGTACTGTTGTTGGCCGTGGGCTTTTTGCTGCCGAGCTCCTATTCGGCAGAGCGTAGTGTCAAGATCAATGCGCCGATTGAAAAAGTGTTTCCGTTGGTGGCAAACCAAAAAGAATGGAAGCGCTGGAGCGTGTGGAATCAGCGCGATCCCAATATGGTGCTGAGCTACTCCGGCCCAGAGGCTGCGGCCGGCTCTAAATGGGTTTGGAAGAGCCCTTCCGAAGGCAACGGTGGCATGGAATGGTCTGCGGTTGAGGCGAACAAGCGCATCGGCTACATACTGACAATGGAAGGCATGACGCCGGCCAATGGCGACCTGAAATTCACGCCCGAGGGGACGAGCACCAGTGTCAGCTGGGACATCCACGGCAACGCAGGAATGAACCCGATGTTCCGTTGGTTTGGACTCTTTATGGACAAAATGATTGGCCCGGACTTTGACGCCGGGCTCAAAAATCTCAAAAAATTGGCGGAGGCCGCATGATGATCGTTGCTGAAGAAAAGAAAACTGCGTATCGCGACTATGCGGCGCCGCAGCGCACCGATGCGTTGGACACGGTGCGCGAGTTTTATCGTTTGAATCACCAGAATCAGACACATGATTTCGTACTCAAGAAAAAAGCGGAATACCTCGGGTTCAACCGCACCAAGATGACGCCTTGGGCGGCCCTCGATTACTTAAATACGCTGGTCGACGACAGCGACCCGGACATCGCACTGCCGCAAATCGATCACCTGATTCAAACCGCCGAGGCGATGCGCGCCAACAATGAGCCTGAGTGGATGGTGCTAACGGGCTTCATCCACGATCTCGGCAAAGTGCTTTGCCTGTTCGGCGAGCCGCAATGGGCGGTCGTGGGCGACACGTTTGTTACGGGCTGCGCTTATTCTCCGAAGACCGTGTATTCCGAGTTTTTCGCGTTGAATCCAGATTCTCAGCGTCCTGAATTACAAACCAAGCTTGGCGTCTACAGTGAGAACTGCGGGCTCGAACAGGTGCATATGAGCTGGGGTCACGACGAGTACCTGTATCACATGATGCAGCCCTATCTGCCGATGCCCGCGCTCTACATGATTCGCTTCCACAGCTTTTACGCGTGGCATCGCGAGAACGAATACCAGCACCTTTGCAACGCACAGGACGACGAGATGAAGCCGTGGGTTCAGCGCTTCAATCCGTACGATCTGTATTCGAAAAATCCGAATCGCCCGAAGCTTGCCGATGTGAAGCCTTATTACGAAGATTTGCTGGCGAAATATTTGCCAGCAACATTGGCATTTTAGAGATACTGCTTTTTCGCGTACGTATATGGACTCATCCTTTTTTGTAAGCGACTAGCGGGTATTGGCAAGGGGGTACGACTGCACACGCATATCCGGCCTGTTGATGAACCATTGATGCTCTGGCCTGTATGGAATATTCGAGCATCAGGTCCGAATCGCCCTATCGATCTCTTGAAACTCTTCAGAACGTGAAGGTTTTCCTGATGCCGGTTCCACCGACATCATGGATCGTGGCTACCTGGACTTCACACGCCTGTATCGCCTGCACGAGGCCAAAGCGTTGTTTGTGAAACGCCCGAAGCACAATACACAACTACGCAGAAGCTCATCGATACCGACCAGCTCCTCTGAGCGCCTGCTCAATGATGCGGCAGATATCAGCTCCGATCAGCGCATTCGCCTGACCGGTAAATACACCCGTGAGCACTATCCAGAGACGCTGCGGCGTATCCATCTCGTCGTAGCCGAGACCGGTTGCCGCCTTGTGCTGTTGACCAACCATTTCGCTCTACCCGCAGTCACCATTGCCGCGCTCCACAAGGCGCGCTGGCCGTTGGAACTCTTCTTCAAGTGGATCAAGCAGCACCTGCGAATTGAGAAGTTCTACGGCCATTCCGAGAACGCGGTGAAGACGCAAATCTGGACTGCGGTGTCGGTCTACGTGCTCATTGCAATCATCAAAAAGCGCTTGAAACTGGAACCCACGCTGTACGGATTGCTACAAGTGCTCTCGTTGACGCTCTTCGAAAAAACTACATTACAAGAGGCTCTACAAGGGGCTACAGCACTCGAAAACGACCGACCCTCCGCTAACCAATT
>JBBRGY010000208.1:0-5804 GCA_038223495.1 Burkholderiales bacterium
GACGTAAGCGGGGAATTCGATGGCGATCAGCGCGAGCTTTTCAAGATCGTTGGCAATCAGCGCGGGGTCGTCCGTGGGTGACAAGCGCACGCCGAGCGCGCCGTTGCTGCCAACATGTTTCTGCCACGTCCCCGAGAATTCGCGGAATTCGGTGAGAGGCAGCAGCACTTTTGCGCCCACCGGAATCGCGTGGGCGTCGCCCGTGTACTCGATCCAGCCATCGGTGCCTTGGTCGGCATCAACGACGCCATAACGGTTAATTAGCTTCGGCATAAACGCGCTCCTTGAAAGGTTCGATTCCGGTGCGTGCGACGACGTCAACGAAACGTTCGTCATCGCGTTCGCGCAGGCCTAAATAAGTGGTGATGAGGTTTTCGATGACATCGGTCACGTCGGCGCGCGCAAATGACGGGCCGATGATTTTTCCGATGCGAGCGCCTGGTTTTCCGTCGGAACCAGCAAATTCCTGAGCGCCGCCAATGGTGATTTGGTACCACTCTTCTTCGTGTTTATCGACGCCCAAAATGCCAATGTGGCCGACGTGATGATGACCGCAGGCGTTGATGCAGCCCGAAATGTTCAGATCGAGTTCGCCAATATCAAACTGGTAATCGAGCGATTCAAAACGCTCGTGAATCGCCGCTGCGACTGGGATCGACACGGCGTTTGCCAGCTCACAAAAATCACCGCCGGGGCAGCTGATGATGTTGCCGATGAGACCGATGTTCGGCGTGGCCAAACCGAGCGCTTTGAGCTCGTGCCACAGCGCTGGCAGCGCGCCGCGTTCGACGTTGCAGAACACCAGGTTTTGCTCGTGCGTTACGCGCAGTTCGCCCTGATTGAAGGCGTCGGCGAGCACGGCAACGCGGTCCAGCTCGTCGGCGGTGATGTCGCCCGGCGGCACGCCGAGGCGCTTCAGCGAAAGCGTCACGGCGGCGTATCCACTAACGCGATGCGCATGCACGTTGCGGCGCTGCCAGCGCGCGAACTCGCTGTTGGCGGCGGTGAACGTAACGGTCGCCGCATCATCGGATAGCAGCGATTGGTAGACCGGCTGCGTGAAGCGTTCTGAGATCGCGTCGACCTCGTGTTGCGACAACAGCGTCGCGCCGTTTTTGGTCGCTTCAAATTCTGCCTCGACCCATTCAGTAAACAGCGCGGGCGTCGATTCCTTAACCAGAATCTTGATGCGGGCTTTGTACTTGTTGTCGCGACGACCCAAGCGGTTGTAGACGCGCAGCACGGCTTCGAGATACGTGATCAAGTGTTGCCACGGCAGAAATTCGCGGATAGCAGTGCCGACTATCGGCGTGCGACCCAGGCCACCACCGACGATCACGCGGAAGCCGATTTTTCCGGCATCGTCTTTCAGCGCGACGAGGCCGATGTCGTGTACCAACGTCGCGGCGCGATCTTGGGTCGAGCCGCTAATCGCGATCTTGAACTTGCGTGGCAGGTAGGCGAATTCGGGGTGAATGGTGCTCCATTGGCGAATGACCTCGGCCCAAACCAGCGGGTTGACCACTTCGTCCGGCGCGACGCCAGCGAACTGATCGGTCGTGGTGTTTCGGATGCAGTTGCCGCTGGTTTGAATCGCGTGCATTTGCACAGTCGCCAAGTCGGCCAAAATGTCTGGAACGCGCGACAACTCGGGCCAGTTGAACTGGATGTTTTGTCGTGTGCTGAAGTGCGCGTAGCCGTGGTCGTATTTGCGCGCGATGTGCGCGAACATGCGAACTTGGGTTGTGTTGGCGAGCCCGTACGGAATGGCGACGCGCAACATCGGCGCGTGCTTTTGAATGTAGAGCCCGTTTTGCAGGCGCAACATTTTGAAATCGTCGGCCGATAATTCGCCGGCAAGATGGCGTTCGGTCTGGTCACGGAATTGCGCGACACGTTCGTCGACGAGGCGCTGGTCAAATGCGGTGTACTGATACATGGAAAGTATTGTGGGTGCGGCAAACATCGGGCCACCAATGCGCGATGGAATAAGCTAATAGCAATGAGTTCAATGATCCAAAGCTTCGCGCCGATTGCGAACGCACAGGCAACGCGGCTGATTCTGGGCAGCATGCCCGGCGTGGCCTCGCTCGCGGCGGGGCAGTATTACGCGCATCCGCAGAATGCGTTTTGGCGAATCATGGGTGAGTCGCTGGGCTTTGCGCCTGACGCAGCGTATGCGCAGCGGACGCGGGCGTTGCAGCGCGCAGGCATTGCCGTTTGGGACGTGCTGCAATATTGCGAGCGGCCCGGCAGTCTTGATTCTGCGATTGTGCGAGGCACGGAGGTGGCAAATGATTTCGCGGCGTTCTTTCGCGAGCATCGCGCCGTGACGCAGGTATTTTTCAATGGCAGCGCAGCGCAAGCGTGCTTCAAGCGTCATTGCTCGGATTTAAGCGACGTTGCTTCCATCCGGTTTCAGCGCTTGCCGTCCACCAGCCCTGCTCATGCGTCGCTGCGTTTCGATGCAAAGCTTGCAGTGTGGCGAGCTGCGATCGGTGTTGATGAGGTCGATAACATGGGCTGCTTATCACCATAAATTGGGTCACACCATGAGTATCGTCCAACCCCGATTTATGTTGCACTGGTCGACCTGGATTCCGGTGGTTGCCGCGACTTTGCTGGCGTTCGCATGGGGACGTTCGCTCGGGTCGTTCGCGTTGATCGTTGTGGCCGTCTCCTTGATCGCGGCGGTGCTGACGGCTGTGCATCACGCTGAGGTCGTTGCGCATCGCGTGGGCGAGCCGTTTGGCACCCTGATTCTGGCGTTGGCGGTGACGGTGATTGAGGCGGCGCTCGTGGTGTCGATGATTTTGTCGGGGGGCGAGGGCGCAAGCACGATTGCACGCGATACGGTGTACGCGGCGATCATGATTGTGTGCAATGGCGTGGTGGGGCTGTGTTTGCTGCTTGGAAGTTTGCGCCACCACGAGATTGAATTTCGCGTCGACAGCACGAGTCCATCGTTATCGGTGTTGATTTCGCTCGCGGTAGTGGTTTTGGTGCTGCCGAGCTTTACGACCACCACCGCCGGACCGACTTATTCAGTGTCACAACTGGCATTTGTGGGCGTGATGTCGCTGGTGCTTTATGCCGCATTTGTGTTCTTTCAAACAGTGCGTCACCGCGATTATTTTTTGCCGGCGAATACAGGTAGTGATGTCGAGGAGGAGCATGCTCAGCCGCCCTCGGTGCGCGACACTTGGACGAGCCTGGGGTTGTTACTGGTTTGTTTGGTGGCCGTGGTCGGGCTCGCGAAAATGATGGCACCGGTGATTCAATCGGGCGTTAGCACGATGGGTGCGCCCGCAGCCGTGGTCGGTGTGATTATTGCCATGCTGGTGTTGTCACCGGAGACGGAGGCGGCGGCGCGCGCGGCCAGAGCGAACCGCATTCAGACCAGCCTGAACCTGGCGCTGGGCTCGGCGCTGGCGACGATTGGTTTGACTATTCCGGTGGTGGCGGTTCTGTCGGTGGTGCTTGGATTCCCGCTGGTGCTTGGCTTGCCCGGGACGGAAATGGTCTTGCTGGCGTTGACGCTTGTAGTCAGCGTGTTGACGCTAGCCAGTGGTCGCGCGACGGTGCTTCAGGGCACCGTACATCTGGTGTTATTTGCGGCTTTTTTGTTTTTGGCGATCGTGCCGTGATCGGTCGCTAAAACAATTCGGCCTGCGCTGTATCCGCGCGCGGTGGTTTGAACTGCGTCAGGTCGAGCGCGGGCAAATTAGCGGCGGATAAATTCAAGCGTGCGCAGGTTTTGCGAAAGCGCTGCCGAATCAAGTCGGCGAATATGCCCGTGCCGCGCATGCGTTCGCCAAAGTCGCTCACGTTTTCGCGGCCACCTTTCATATCGCGAATGCGGCTCATGACGTGTTCGGCGCGGTCGGGGAAATGTGTGGTGAGCCAGTCCTTGAATAAGTCTTTCACCTCGTACGGCAAGCGAATGACGGTGTAGCTGCCGCATAGCGCGCCCGCCTCCGCTGCGGCTTCGAGCACGCGCTCAATGAACTCGTCGTTGATGAACGGGATGATGGGCGCGACGAGCACGGTAGTCGGAATGCCAGCGTCTGAGAGCTCGCGCACGGCGCGCAAACGTGTCGCGGGCGTGGTGGCGCGCGGCTCCAGAATGCGCGTGAGGTCGTTGTCGAGCTGCGAGATGGAGATGAACACGTTGACCAAATTTTTCGCGGCGAGTGGCGCGAGCAGATCAATGTCGCGGCAGATCAGTGCGTTTTTTGTGACGATGGTCAGCGGGTGATTGCATTCGGCGAGCACTTCGATGACGCTGCGTGTGATGCGCTCAGTTTTCTCAATCGGCTGATAAGGATCGGTGTTGGCGCCTAAGTTAATCGCAGAGACGACGTAGCCGCGTTTGCCCAGCTCTTTACGCAGCAATTCAGCGGCGTTGCGCTTGGCAAATAGCTGCGTCTCGAAGTCCATGCCCGGCGATAAATTCAGATACGAATGCGTCGGTCGCGCGTAACAATAAATGCAGCCATGCTCACAGCCGCGATACGGGTTGATCGATTGCGTGAAACGAATGTCGGGTGATTCGTTGTGTGAAATGATGGAGCGGGCTTGTTCGATATGAATGACGGTTTTGCGTCGCTTCGCCGCGCGCGCAATGGCTTCGTCTTCGGTGGATTGCCAGCCATCATCAACCCACGCGGTATCGCGCGACTCGAAGCGCCCCGCCATATTGAGCGTGGCGCCGCGACCTTTGGTGGCGAGCGGTGGCGACTTTTGCATGCTGTAATTATGTACAGTTATTTACGCCGAACGCAAGCACCAAATGGACGCTTTAATTCGGCGCAATCAAGTGCTTGCAATAGACTGCGCCCTTGAATATTTTTTGCTATGTGCAGAGAGCGTAATGATGTTGATGAAATCGATTCCAGTGTTGGTTGGTGCGGTATTATTTGTGGGTTTGGCGGGCTGCGCCAGCGAGGCGCAGAAAGACGCGACCGCGAGCAACGTTGCGGCAGCGAAGAAGGATGAGCGATGCCGAGTGACGGGCAGTAATTTGCCTCGCCGCGATTGTCTGGACGACGTTAAAGTCCTGCCGCCGTCTGCGATTGAAAGCGTGTTGCCGACGATGCCGAGCAAGGGGCAGCAATAGCGGCGACGTAACTTTTGGTTTGGTTACGTCGTGAGCCACTCTACACTCGATCCTTTGGTCGTCAGGAATCAGTTGTGAAGCCATTGTCAGAAAAATTGTTGGGCTCAGCGCTGGTCGCGGCCTTGTCTGCAATCGTATTGTGCGGTTGTGCGGGCGTGACGACCAGCAGCGAAACTTCATCGGCGATGAGCGATGAGAAGTGCATCGTGACGGGCAGCAATTTGCCGTCGCGCCGCTGTCGCATGGATGTGATTCTTGTTGACCCAGGTTCGCTCGACTCGACCGCCGCCGGTAGCAGACCGCCGGGTGGCGCTAAGCGATAATTGACTACAGCTTTTTGCTGAAACCACGTTTATACAAGGGCTGTGGCCCCATTTGTCTAGTTATCGACAAATTGTATTTTCGACGGCCAGCCCAAGTGTAGCCGTAGTTTCACGCTAGAGCTGATGCGAAAATTTGTCGTAAAAACTAGCCGTGGAATCGTTCGCTGGCGAACGCAATCGACACTGCGCCGGGGCCGAGCTTGACGCAGCCCATCATGCTCATCGGAGTCATGATGAGTTCGGTGCGATGAAGCTTGCATTCGGCGCTGAGCAGCCCAAAACCGGGAAGCGCTCTTAGCGCTTCGCCGTCGCCCGCAACGCTGACGCAGACGGTGGGCGTCGACAATCCCAGCGACACATGG
>JBBRGY010000209.1:0-5804 GCA_038223495.1 Burkholderiales bacterium
GAGACTCGCAATGCACGTTGCGATAGGCCTTGTTTGATACCCACGAGAACTACAACGTGCGCTGCACTTCAACGATTTCGTAAATCTCCAAGCGATCACCCTCTTGAATTTCGCTGTAGTTCTTGAGGGATAGACCGCACTCGTAGCCTTCTTTGACTTCTTTGACGTCGTCCTTGAAGCGCTTGAGCGAATCGAGCTCGCCACTCCACGCGACCACGTTATCGCGCAGCAAACGCACTTGCGCACCTCGCTTGACCAAGCCTTCGAGCACGTAACAACCGGCGATGGTGCCAATTTTGGACGCGCGGAACACCTGACGAATTTCAACCAGACCGAGCGTGTTTTCCTTCTGCTCTGGCGCGAGCATGCCGGAGAGCGCATTTCGAACGTCATCGACGGCTTCGTAAATGATGTCGTAGTAGCGAATCTGAACGCCTTCGGACTCGGCAAGTTTGCGCGAAGCGGCATCAGCGCGAACGTTGAAACCAATAATGATCGCCTTCGACGCGGATGCTAGGTTGACGTCGCTCTCGGTTATGGCGCCGACGGCGCTGTGCACGACCTGAACGCGCACTTCGTCTGTCGACAATTTGCCCAACGCATACGCCAGGCCTTCGTAGGAGCCCTGGACGTCTGCCTTGATGATGAGTGGCAACAGTCTGGCTGCCGTTTCGCCCATATTAGCGAATGCATTTTCGAGTTTTGATGCGTGCTGCTTCGCCAGTTTCACGTCACGGTACTTGCCCTGACGGAAAAGTGCGATTTCACGCGCTTTACGCTCATCGCCCAACACGAGGATGTCATCGCCTGCAGACGGAACGTCCGACAAGCCTTGAATCTCCACTGGAATCGCCGGGCCTGCTGTGGTGATGTTTTTGCCATCTTCATCAGTCATCGCACGAACGCGACCAAACACGGAGCCGGCCAGCACCATGTCGCCACGCTTCAACGTACCGCTGGTGACGAGAACCGTCGCCACCGGGCCGCGACCACGATCCAGTCGGGCCTCAATAACCAGACCACGCGCGGGGGCGTCGATCGGGGCTTTGAGTTCCAGCACTTCCGCCTGCAACAAGATGCTTTCGAGCAGACGATCAATGCCCTCACCGGTCATCGCTGACACGGGGACAAAAATCGCTTCACCGCCGTATTCCTCAGGCACGATGCCTTCGGTGACAAGTTCCTGCTTGACGCGATCCATGTTTGCGCCCGGCTTGTCGATCTTGTTGATGGCAACAATGACCGGCACGTTGGCGGCTTTGGCGTGCGCAATGGCTTCTTTGGTTTGCGGCATGACGCCGTCGTCGGCGGCGACAACCAGAATCACGATATCGGTGACTTTTGCACCACGAGCGCGCATCGCCGTAAACGCTTCATGGCCGGGCGTATCCAGGAAAGTGATCACGCCGCGTGGCGTCGTCACATGGTAAGCGCCAATGTGTTGCGTGATGCCGCCGGCTTCGCCGCTGGCAACGCGTGCCGTACGAATGCGATCTAGCAAAGAGGTCTTTCCGTGATCGACGTGACCCATGATCGTTACAACTGGCGGACGAACTTCGAGCTTGGCATCGGAATCACCAACGTGATCCGTCAGGGCCGAATCAGGATCGTCGTCTTTTGCGGCAACCGCCGTGCGGCCCATTTCCGAAGCGAGGATCATGGCGGTGTCGCGATCAAGCACCTGATTGATGGTGACCATCTGCCCCATCTTCATCATGCTCTTGATCAGCTCAGCCGCTTTGACCGACATCTTGTGCGCCAATTCGCCGACCGTGATCGTCTCTGGAATCACGATGTCTTTAAGCGTCAAATCGGGTTGCTCGATAGCTGGTCCGCGAGGTTCTGCTCCGCGTTTCGCGCCATGCCCTTTACCCCCACGACCGCCAGCTTTCCAGCCGTTAGCGGCGCCAGCATCCGCTGGGGTGTCGCGCGATTTCATTACCTTTTTGCGCGCAGCGTCTTCCTGCCACGCGGGTGCCTTTTTGTCGCCTGGTTTCGCTGCTGCTGGGCGCGCGCCAGCCGCTGGAGCGGCTTTATCGCCAGGTTTCGCAGCTGCGCCCGGTTTTGCGGGGCGATGCAGCGTGTTTTCTGTTGACTTCGGTTTCGGTGGAGCAGGCGTCATGTCGACGCGTTCGCCGATACGCGGGCGCGGGCCTGCCGCCACCGCAGGCGCTGTGACCGCTGGCGCGATGACCGGTTTGTTGGCTGCCTTATTCGGGATCGCAACCGCTGGGGCGACCACCGGTGGAGTCGAGGGTAATGTCGTGGCTAATGCCGCCAGCTTTGCCAAGTCCACTTTGGGCGGCGCGACGACACGCACCACGGCCTCGCCTACAACGCCGACTGGCGCTGCCGAAATGACTGGAGCCGCCTCAGACTCACCCAGCGTGGTAAGCGGCGATGGCTCAGACATCGCGACTGGGGTGATTTCAGCAATTTCCTGCGGCACCTTGGGTTCGATGCGCGCGGCTGCACGCGCCTGCTTTTCCAGCTGCTCTTTTTCTTGAAGCTCGCGAAGCGTTGCACCACGAGCGTCTTCAGCGCCGCGCGCGGCAATTTCTTCAGCAGAAAGAACAGGTTTGGCGGGCAATGACGCAACTTCAGTCGCCACCGGCTCGACGACCGGAGCGGGTGCGGCGTTTTCCGACGCGCGCGTTACGAGCACACGCTTCTTGCGTACCTCGACTTGAATCATGCGCGACTTGCCTGTTGCGTCGGCGGTTCGCAGCTCAGTGGTTGACTTGCGGGTCAAAGTAATGCGCTTGCCAGCGCTGTCATCGGTCCCGCCGTGCTGCTTGCGCAAGTAGTCAAGCAGTTTGCCTTTGTCCGACGCGGACAACGGAGCGTCGGCGGCCGATGCTTCGACGCCTGCGGAGGCAAGCTGCTTCAGAAGTGCGTCCGGGCTGAGGTTTAATTCACTCGCGAAGTCAGTAACAGTGGTTTTTGTGATGCTCAAGCGGCCCCCTCGTGCTACTGCTCAGCCGCGAACCAGGATTCGCGTGCACGGGCAATCAATTGTGTAGCTGCTTTGGCGTCGGCGCGGCCCATCAACTGGCGCTCCTCGTCCGTCAAATCAGTAAAGTCGTTATCGAGCAGTGCGCGAGCACGCTCTTCCGGCAGCACGCGAATTGCGCACAACTCATCGGAGGCAAGATCGCCCAAAGCGTCCCGCGTCGTGATGCCAAAACGCGAAAGCTTCATCAGCAATTCGGTATCGACACCTTCAAGCGTCTTCAGATCGTCTGATGCGTTCTCAAGCACTTCTTCCTTCGCTATTTCGTCAGTCAGCGCTGCATTTCGAGCACGCGTACGAAGCTCTTGAACAGTATTTTCGTCAAACGCTTCAACCGCTTGCAGCTCAGCTACGGGAACGTATGCAACTTCCTCAATGGTAGAGAAGCCCTCATCCACGAGGATTTGCGCAACCTCTTCATCAACATCCAGTTTGTCCATAAACACGCTGCGTAAGCGCAGGGATTCGGCCTCGGTCTTTGTCGCTGATTGCTCTTCGCTCATCAGATTCAAATGCCAGCCCGTTAGCTCTGAAGCCAAACGAACATTTTGACCGCCTTTGCCAATGGCCAACGCCAAATTGTCTTCGTTGACAACAACATCCATCGCGTGACGCTCTTCATCAACAACGATGCTGGTAATTTGTGCGGGAGCGAGTGCGTTAATAACGAACTGCGCGGTGTCCTCGGCGAACAAAATGATGTCTATGCGCTCACCAGCCAACTCATTGGTCACGGAGTTCACGCGCGAGCCGCGCATTCCGATGCAAGTGCCCTGTGGGTCGAGGCGCGGATCGTTGGATTTCACGGCGATCTTGGCGCGCATTCCAGGATCGCGTGCAACGGCCTTGATTTCAATGACGCCTTCCTCAATTTCTGGTACTTCCAGCTCAAAGAGTGCCGATACGAATTGCGGAGCCGTGCGTGACAGAATCAATTGGGGGCCACGCGCCTGACGATCAATGCGCAGCACATAGGCGCGCACGCGGTCACCAACGCGGAAGTTTTCTTTCGAGATCAACTGATCGCGTGGAATGACACCTTCGACGCGCCCTGATTCAACAATGATGTTGCCGCGATCAATACGACGCACGGTGCCATTGATGAGCTGATCATTACGATCAAGGAACTCTTCGAGTACCTGCTCGCGTTCAGCATCACGAACTTTTTGCAGGATGACTTGCTTTGCCGCTTGCGCACCAATGCGACCGAAGGGAATCGGCTCCAACGGTTCCTCAACGTACTCGGCCATCAACTTGCTGGTGTCGAATTCATGCGCCTCGCGAAGCATCATCTGATTGTCAGGATCGACAAACTCTTCATCGGGAACGATAAGCCAGCGCCGGAAAGATTTGTAGTCGCCCGACTCTCGATCAATTTCGACGCGTGCTTCAATCCGCTCCTTGTTCAAGCGTTTTGTAGCGGATGCGAGCGCCTGCTCGAGGGCTTCAAAAATGACTTCCTTGGGCACACTCTTTTCGCGAGCCAACGCGTCTGCAAGCACCAAAATTTCGCGATTCATATGTCTCTCCAGCTAATACTGTGGCACCACGCGCGCACGCGCGACATGTGCATAAGGAATCTTGTTGACTTCGCCGTCAACCTCTATCGTGATCTGTGCGCCATCAATGCCAAGCAAAACACCTGTCAATTTTCGAAGCCCCTGAAACGCTGGCTCAATCGTGAGCTTCACCGTTTCACCTGCGAATCGATCAAAATGATCTGGCTTCGTCAGTGCGCGATCCATGCCGGGTGATGAAACTTCCAGATGTTCATAAGGAATTTCTGCGGCGATTAAGGCGTCTTCGATTTTTCCTGACATGGCAGAACAATCGTTGAGATCAATCAGGTCAACGCCTTTGCGGCTCTCGGAACGGTCGATGAATACTCGCCACAATTCACGCGCAGCAAAATACTCAGCCTCAATCAGCTCATAGCCGTTGGCGTTCAGTACGTCACTGATCAATATCTTTGTGTTGGCTGACAAGCAAATTTAACCAAAAAAAAATGGGCCGAGGCCCATTTCCATATTTACACCGGCGATGAACGCTAAGCCATTTGGGCCGAAGCGATTCCCCGCACGGGGAAGTGGTGGCCAAGGGCGGAATTGAACCACCGACACGCGGATTTTCAATCCGCTGCTCTACCAACTGAGCTACTTGGCCGAATCTGTAATTCTAACAACTGCTCCGCTGAAAATAAATTCACAGTTGATAAACAAACGCCTCATCAAGAATGATGAGGCGTTGGGAGGGGGAGTTAGTTTGACGCTGACCTACTTTCGCGAGCTATAAGGCTGACTATCATTGGCGCTGAACCGTTTCACGGTCCTGTTCGGGATGGGAAGGGGTGGGACCAGCTAGCTATGGGCGTCAAACTAAAAGGGTTCACGTCGTAGCTATTATGTTTTATTGCTACGCCGTGTTGGAAGAAGTTTTTTGGGTGTTGATTGCATTTTTTGTCATGTTCTCGTCACGAACTACACACGTATGAACGGTGCGAGTTGTCCTGATGATCAACGAGTGATCATCAAGGTTTTGATGCGTGTGAGTTATAGGATCAAGCCTTACGAGTAATTAGTATCAGTTAGCTCAACGCATTACTGCGCTTCCACACCTGACCTATCAACGTCCTGGTCTTGAACGGCTCTTTAAGGGGGTTAAACCCCCAGGGAAATCTAATCTTCGGGCGAGTTTCACGCTTAGATGCTTTCAGCGTTTATCTCTTCCGTACATAGCTACCCTGCGATGCCTCTGGCGAGACAACAGGTACACCAGCGGTACGTCCATTCCG
>JBBRGY010000210.1:0-5804 GCA_038223495.1 Burkholderiales bacterium
CAACAGATAAACACCGTCTTTGCGATCAGGCATCGCGGACGAGGCGGTCGGATATGGGTCGATGATGACCATCATATCGACCTTTTCCATCGCCTTCTTCATTTCAAGCCCGCGCGTTTGCGAGTTCGGCGCATGGCCCCAGAACACAATGGCTTTAAGGTTTGAATCCTGATCGATCGTGTCGTTCGGATCCAGCACCCCGTCTATCCAGCGCGACACCGTCATGCCAGGCTTTTCCATCATCGTCTGCGACGCAAATTGCTTTTTCAACCACTCGTAATCCACCCCCCAAACGGTAGACCAGTGCTTCCAAGCACCGGTTGCGATGCCGTAATAGCCTGGTAGTGAGTCGGGGTTCGGGCCGATGTCGGTCGCGCCCTGCACGTTGTCATGTCCGCGGAAGATGTTTGCGCCGCCGCCCGACACGCCAACGTTGCCAAGCGCCAGTTGTACGATACAGCTGGCCCGCACCATCGCGTTGCCAATGGTGTGCTGGGTTTGCCCCATGCACCAGACGAGAGTTGATGGGCGATTGGTGGCGAACATTTTGGCGATTTCAGCCATGCGCGCTTCAGGCACGCCGCAAGCCGCTTCAACGTTCTCCGGCGTCCACTTCGCCATCACCTCTTCTTTAACCTTGTCCATGCCGTAGACGCGATCATTGATGTACTTTTTGTCTTCCCAGCCATTCTTAAAAATGTGGTACAGCATGCCGAACAAAAACGGGATATCGGAGCCCGAGCGGATCCGCACGTATTCATCCGCTTTCGCCGCAGTACGCGTGAAGCGTGGGTCGATCACAATGAGTTTTGCGCCCGTTTCTTTGGCGTGCAACATATGCAACATCGACACCGGATGCGCCTCTGCAGCGTTCGACCCGATATACAGCGCGCACTTGGTGTTCTGCATATCGTTGTACGAATTGGTCATCGCACCGTAGCCCCAGGTGTTGGCCACACCGGCGACGGTTGTAGAGTGACAGATGCGCGCCTGATGGTCACAGTTGTTGGAGCCAAACATGCTCACGAACTTCCGGAACATGTAGGACTGCTCATTGTTGTGCTTTGACGATCCCACCCAGAACACGCTATCCGGCCCTGCTGTTTTACGCAGATCGATGAGCTTGTCGCCCACCTCGTTCAGCGCCTGTTCCCAACTGATGCGGACGTATTTTCCGTTCACCAGCTTCATTGGATACTTCAGGCGATGTTCGCCATGGCCGTGTTCGCGAATGGCAGCGCCTTTTGCGCAATGTGCGCCGAGATTGATCGGCGAATCAAACACCGGCTCTTGTCGGGTCCAGACGCCGTTCTCGACGATCGCATCAATGGCGCAGCCAACGGAGCAGTGCGAGCACACCGTGCGTTTGACTTCCGGCTTGCCACCGCCTTCAGCTGGTGCAGCTGCTTCGGCTTTTCCAACGAATCCGAGCGGCAGTTGGCTGGCAAACGCGCCAGCCCCAAGACCGATACCCGAGCGTTTCAAAAATGAGCGGCGGTCTAGGGTGTTCGACGTCTTCGCTCCGCCAAACCGACGCATCGTTGAAGATTCGGACAAGCGCCTGCCGTCCACATCGTGAGATTTTCTTACGAGCATGAGATTCTCCGGAAAACTTGGGTGGCCACGCTAAACGCGAGCCAGGTCGTAGTAGGTGCGAACGTGCGCCGTGTCCTGATAACCAGCGCCCTCGGGCGCGGCAGTCTTTGCGATCTCAGGAACCACGTGTTTCGCGGCTGGCACCACGGCAACGGCGACTGCGCCTGCTGCGCCTACGCTGCCCGCCAACAAAAAGCCCCGACGTTTCATGTCCGCGCCGGATTTGTTGCTACTCATAAACGCACTCCTTGATACAACTTGTTGAGCATCACACGTCGATGGCGAGTCCGTCGCGTTCAACGAGCATGAAACTGCTGGTGAATTGTGCTACCAGACTGTAGAAATTAGCAAGTGGGGATTTCACTATTATGGTGCAACACCCTTCGACCCATGGCGCGATGTGCGCCTCGAAAAATTGGCGCTGCGTCGCCACTGCGGCGGGCTCGATGCCGTCAGCACCGACAATCAACAGTCGCATGACTTCGCACAGCGAAGCAATATGATCCTCAACGACAGTCTGCGATTCGAGCAGAGCAATGCCCAGTTCTGCCAGAGTGCCGCGGATTTCAGCCAACGGTGTCTCCATCATGAAGCCAGTCAGGTGGTGGGATGCGTGCAAATTGATAGGAGATTTGCCGATCCCGATGAACAGCGCGTCAAATTCTTCTCGGGCCGCATCGGCATCCATCACCGAGGACGCTGCGATAAGTTTTGACCAGGCAAGCGCCAATGGTTCCCCTGTGTCGTCGCTCACTAAAGGCGGCGATCCTGCGATGGCCTGCAACAGTGCATGATCGGGCGCATTGGCGAAGAGGCGCGAAATTAGCGCATAAAAATTGGCTCGGCCGTGATCTTCAGGTGACACGTAGGCACCCAATTTGAGCGGCGCAACCGTGCCGCTCATTTCGCGAGGTTCCGAATATCGAGCGGACTTTCTTCGGTGTACAAATCCACCACGCGGCAATCGGCGCACATCTTGATACGGTTGCGCGATTGTTCGTCCGGGAACATGCTGTGTGTAGCCAGTTTGTTGAACATGTTTTCAATCATCTTTTTGGCACCGAGCGGTTTGCCGCAACGCAGGCAACCGAGAATTTCAGCCTCGTTCAATACGCGTGGTTTTTTCGCTTCCAGCGTTAAATTCAAACGCGGAACCAACGTGATTGCCTGCTCCGGGCAAGTCTTTTCGCAGAGACCACACTGCACACATTTGGTCTCGATAAAACGCAGTTGTGGCAATTCAGGATTGTCGGCAAGCGCGCCTTCCGGGCAGCTACCGACACACGCCAGACACATGGTGCACTTGTCTGCGTTGACGACAATCTCACCAAACGGCGAACCAAACTCTAGGGCAATAACGGACTTGGGCGTTGGTGCGTGTTCTAGCAAATGTGCAAACACTGCATCGAGCGTTCCGCGCTTATCGTCAACCAGATTAAACGTCGCAGGCACGCGAACGCCCAATCCACGCGTAGCGGCCCATTCCGGGAAAGCAAGCTCCCGCTCATCGATGACGCGTACCCGCGCATCCTGATAGCCCAGCGCCGCGAGTATTTGGTTGGCAATGTCCGCCTGCGCCCGCAAAGCGATGCCGTAGTCCGGTGCAATAGCTCGTGTGATGAGCACCGAGACTTCGGTTGCACCGTAAGCAATCGCGCCGAGCCAAACGTCGAGACCGGCGGCCGCTGGATGATGCACCGAAACGGGAATGTAGCGCGCGGGCAAGCCGTCACCGCGTCGCGCAAGATCTGCAATCGCGCTCGCGCCTTCTGCTTCATCGTGCAGCAACAGGGCCGAATCGCGACCACCCGCAGCGTGAAACGTTTTCAGCAACGTCTTGATCCGAGTACCCAGATCGGACACTCGCGGCACCGCAAATCCCAGCGCGCCAGATGGGCACACCGTGGTGCAGGCTCCGCAACCCATGCACAGCTGCGGCGACACCTCAATATGATCACCCTTCGGGGCGATGGCTCGCGTCGAGCAAACATCGATGCATTGTGTGCATCCGGTTTTCTTGTTGCGGCTGTGTGCGCAGATGTTGGCACGATAGTTGAAGTATTTCGGCTTTTCAAATTCGCCGATCAGTGTCCCGACTTCAGCAATCATTTTTACGCGCGCAATTGCATCGGCACCCGGCGCGAAGTAACCTTGTGGCGGCTGATGTTGCGTAAAGAGCTTGGTGTCGCTGAGATTAAGGATGATGTCGAAGTCACCACTGCGCGCGACGTCGGCGCGCACGAAATCAATCGCCTTCATATCACCGCAAACGACGACACAATCGCGATGCGACTTGCAGATGTCGAGATTCACCTGATAGCTCAAATCAATCGCGCCCTCGGGGCAGGCGCGCACGCAAGCGTTGCAGCGCGTGCAGGCATCGAGATCAATCGGATTAGCCTGCTGCCAGCTTGCCTTGAACGCGCCTAACCAGCCGGTGGTCTTGACGTTGTTGCCACTTAACACCGGGTAGTCGCGCGTCGTTGGCAGTTCGCCACCGCGATCAGTTGCCAACACGTTCACCGACACCGCGCCCTTCAGCGATTCAGCGATTTCCAGTGCATCACGCATAGGACCGATGATCACCGTTTGCCCGCTACTTTTGTACGAAACCTGCGTCGTGGGTGTGGCGTCAGGCAGCATCGCCTCTGCGATCAACGCCGCTAGTTTTGGCGTAGCGAACGACGCATCTTTTGACCAGCCCGCTTTCTCACGAATATTGAAGAAGCGGACCGTCGAAACTTTTTGCGAGTCACCCGCCGCCTCGCCCAGCAAGCGAGCTTCTTGGGTGCAGGCAACCAGCACATCGCCGTCGATCACATCGCCAAAACGCGCGAGTTCGTGCTGACACATTGCGTCGAAACTTTGCACGCTTGCTGCGCCGGCGGTCGCCGCCGCCTGGGCAAAAGCAGCGGCATCAAACGGCATCGTGCGATTGCACGAACATAAATTTACTTGGCAGGTCATTCTGTGTTTTTTGCGCCCAGTGGCGGTACTTCTGAAGTGTCGGCGTAGGCGAAGTCGCTCACGCGTTTGTTGTGACGAGAATGTTGAATCGGAGCAGCGATTGAGTCAGGGAGTGCCGGTATTGTTTGCTCACCGAAGCCCTCATCTCCATCCTCGCTCACAAGGGAAGGGGCGGCAGAACCCTGCCCATTTGAGTCTTCATTCGCATTCAGCGGTGCGGATCCGCTCTCCCCTCGCGGCAGAGGGTTAGGGTGAACGGTATCGTGACTTGGAGACAGTTCTTGAGCAATCGCGCTGGTCTCCGCCCTAGCCGCCAAAACCGCCTTCCCCTCCCCGCTCTCAACATCGACCGCATAGCCACTCGGTGTCACCACCTGCTCCAGCGGATTCATCATGGTCTTCCACGACGACAAGGTCGCCATCACGTCCGGCGTGATCGGTTCAAACACCGTGTAATCGTCGATGTAAGTATCCAGGCCATCCATCACGTTGAAATGCGGCTCTTTGAATAACGCTTTCAACGCTTGCCGCTTTAGCGCTTGCGGTACTTTGGCCTGCATGAACGGCGTGAAATCTTCAGCGAGCGAAATCGACGATAGCTGCGGCAAATTGAGTTCTACCGCATTGGCGGTCTCGGCAGCCGACAAGGGCATCACCGCGTCGCTAGCCGGTTCCGGTGCAATTAAAACCTCGGATACAGGCGCGACCGCCGCCTCGCCACCACTGCGCTTCAACCTCGACCAGCGCGAAAGCGACACGCCTTCTGCGGGCTTCGTTGGTTTCAAATCAACCACGTCCACCCCCTGCGCCGTGTTCACGGCGAAACGCGCCATCCTTGAATGGATCGTTTCGTCTTACTTTCTTTTTGGGTTCGGGCTTGTAGTGTGCATTCGTGTACGCCAGCAAAGCGGATTTAAGATCATCCGGCATCGGTACATTGTCCACGTGATCGCCCGCATCGAGCATGCGCCCGGCCTCGTTGTACGACACGGTCACAACGGCAGGGCGCGGAACTTCATCGCCCTCTTCCAGCCGCCACATGACAAAGATGCACGGCCCGGGAGAATTGAGATTGAGCCAATAGCCCTCACCCTCTGACGGATGAAGTTCGATCCGTTCGCCTTCGTAATGCCATTGCGCTTCGTCATTGACGACGCATTCAATGGGGCCAATGCGCTCAATCGGAGCATCATCTGCAACACTAACGCTCGCCGTATCCCATTCAAACTCAGCCCAGGGGC
>JBBRGY010000211.1:0-5791 GCA_038223495.1 Burkholderiales bacterium
AGCAGCAAGCATCATGAAAAATCCAGGCGCTGTTGCCATTCATCGCGCGGACTATCGCGCTCCAGCGTTCTGGATTGATCGCGTCGATTTGCAGTTTGATCTCGACGCCACCAACACACGCGTGACGTCCACGCTGGCACTAAGGCGCAACCAACAACCCGGCGCAAGCGACACTTTGGTGCTCAATGGCGACGGCTTGACGCTTGAATCGATTGTGCACAATGGACATGCACTATCAGGGGCGGATTACCGCCTCGAATCGGATCGGATCGTGATTAACGCGAGTGCGTTTGCTTACGCAGGCGACACCAGCACGCTCAGTATCGTCACGCGGTTCAATCCATCGGCGAATCTTGCGCTCGAAGGGCTCTACGTTACGAACGGCACGTTCTGCACGCAATGTGAAGCCGAAGGATTTCGGCGCATCACGTACTTCCCGGATCGACCGGACGTGCTGTCCGAATATCGCGTGACGATTCGCGCCGACAAGGCTCAATTTCCCGTAATGCTGTCAAACGGCAACCTCGTGACTGAAGCTGATTTAGCGGATGGTCGCCACGAAGCCGTTTGGCACGATCCGCACAAAAAGCCATCTTATCTGTTCGCGTTAGTTGCCGGAAAAATCGACAAACTGACCGATCATTTCGTCACCGTATCAGGCCGTAATGTGTTGCTCGAAATCTATTCGACGACCGCGAATCTGCCGCGCTGTGCGTGGGCGATGGAATGCCTTAAAGCCGCGATGCGCTGGGACGAAGAAGTCTACGGTCGCGAGTACGATCTGGACCGCTTCATGATCTATGCGGCAGACGATTTCAATATGGGCGCGATGGAAAACAAGGGGTGGAATATTTTTAACTCGCGTTTTCTATTGGCCGACAAAGACACCGCAACCGACGTCGATTTTCAGGTGGTCGACGCCATCGTCGCACACGAATATTTTCACAACTGGAGCGGCAACCGCGTCACCTGCCGCGACTGGTTTCAGCTTTCACTGAAAGAGGGTTTCACCGTCTTCCGTGAACAGCAGTACTCAGCGTTTCGCGGCTCACCCGCCGTTGTTCGCATCGAAGAAACTGCCTTCATGCAATCGCGCCAGTTCGCGCAGGACGCGGGCCCGATGGCGCACGCAATTCGCCCTGACGAATACGAAGCGATTGACAATTTCTACACTGTGACTGTGTACGAAAAAGGCGCAGAAGTAATCCGCATGCTGCACACGCTGCTTGGCGCGGAGAAGTATCGCAAGGGCACCGATCTTTACTTCTCGCGTCACGACGGCACGGCCGCCACCTGCGATGATTTCGTCAAGGCGATGGAAGACGCGAGCGGCGCTGATCTTACGCAGTTCAAGCGGTGGTACAGCCAGGCGGGCACACCATTGATCAACGTATCCGACGCGTTCGATGCGGCAGCGAAGCGCTACACGTTGACCGTCGAACAAACTGTGCCCGCTACGCCAGGGCAACCTAATAAATTGCCGACGGTCATCCCGTTGTCGATGGCGCTAGTGCAAAAGGATGGCTCGGTGTCGCACGCTCATGTGCTGAGCGTCACCGAAGCGCGGCAGGAGTTTTACTTTGATGGCATCGAAGAAAAGCCCGTTCCGTCGTTACTACGCGGCTTCTCGGCTCCCGTAAAGGTTTCGTTTGCGTACAGCGACGATGAGCTTGCGATGCTGGTCGCGAAAGACAGCGACGGCGTGGTTCGCTGGCAAGCGCTGCGCGAACTGTTTTTCCGCGCGTTTGACACCACGAAGCGTGGCGAGCCATCAGCGTCCGCTTTGCATCAGGCCGTCAACTCACTGCTCGCCGACCACAAGACTGATCCAGCCTTGATCGCACAAATGCTCGCGCTACCAAGCTACGCCGAACTCGCGGATCGTGAGACAGTCATCGACGCGCTGGCAATTGCCGATGCGCGAGACGCCGTGATGATGAGTCTTGCAACAGCAAATTTTGCAGCGATGATCGCTCGTTATGGCGTCGAACGATTAGCTTTAGCGGACGCGCCATATTCAATGCTTGCCGACGCGGTGGCGCATCGCTCGCTTGCTAACGCATTGCTTGCCTTGATTAATGTGATCGGCAGCGAGGCGGGTCAAGCGCTGGCGCTGATCGCGTGGACAGACGCCGACAATTTGACCGATGTAGTGGGTGCGATGGCTGCACTGCGCGATCACCCGTGTGTTGCGCGCGACACGATGTTCAGTGCATTTCGCGATCACTGGTTGAACGATTTATCGATGTTGAATCGCTGGTTCCAGATGGAAGCCAGCGCGAATCGGCCCGCTGGCGCGGCGATGGAACGAGTGCGTGAACTGTTGGCACATCCTAAATTTGATGGGAAAAACCCGAACCGAGTTCGGGCTGTCGTTTACGCATTTGCCGACCAGAACTGGCGTGGCTTTCATGCGGCTGACGGTGCTGGATACGCCTTCATCGCTGAACAAATCCTTCATTACGACTCGCAGAATCCTTCGCTGGCCGCACGATTCTGTGATCCATTTTTACGCTGGCACAAATGTGCCGAGCCGCAACGTGCATTGCAGAAAGCACAACTCGAAACGCTCGTTGGACATGCGACGCTGTCGCCGAATGTGCGTGAGCTCATTGAGAAAGCATTGAAGGCGGGTGATCCCATAACGTAGTTTTGTTCGCAGCTTCATATCTGCGAAACAACCTCAGCGTCCAAAAAGGGCTGCGACCTAAAATCTCGGTATGAACACCAAAGCTTACCCCTCCATCCGCATGCGCCGACTTCGCCGTGACGCGTTCAGTCGCAACATGGTTCGCGAAATATCACTGTCGGCGGCCAATCTGATCTGGCCCGTGTTTGTGATTGAGGGCGAGCAACGCACTCAGCCGATTGCCTCAATGCCCGGCGTGGATCGCGTGTCCATCGATATATTGATTGAACGAGCGCGCGAGGCGGCCTTGCTGGGGGTGGGGGCAATTGCTTTATTCCCGATGTTTGAAGGGACAAAGACGTTGTTGGCTGAAGCGGCCTACGACGAAGACGGTCTAATCCCTCGCGCGGTACGCGCGCTCAAAGCAGCCGTACCGAATATTGGCGTGATAACCGACGTAGCGCTTGATCCGTACATTTCGCATGGGCAGGACGGATTTATTGATGATGCCGGATATGTGATGAACGACGAGACGGTTGCTGTGCTCGTCAAGCAAGCGTTGACCCACGCGAAAGCCGGCGCAGATTACGTCGCGCCATCGGACATGATGGATGGCCGCATTGGCGCGATTCGTCAAGCGCTGGATGCTGCCGGCTTTATCCAGACCAAAATCATCGCGTACAGCGCTAAATTTGCCAGCGCCTTTTACGGCCCGTTCCGCGATGCAGTCGGCTCGGCGGGCAACTTGGGCAAGAGCAGCAAAGAAACTTATCAGCTTGATTTCGCGAACAGTGATGAGGCGATTCGTGAATGCGCGCTTGACGTCGAAGAAGGCGCTGACATGCTGATGGTGAAGCCCGGTTTGCCGTATCTGGACATCCTCGCCCGAGTGAAGGACGAGTTCAAGATGCCCGTCGCCGTGTATCAGGTCAGCGGCGAATTTGCGATGCTCAAAGCAGCGTCCGCCAACGGCTGGCTCGACTACAAAAAATGTCTGATGGAAACGCTGATCTGCTTCCGCCGTGCAGGCGCGTCGGCGATCTTGACGTATGGTGCCGTGGACGCGGCGCGCTGGATGAAGGGCGAGTCGTAGGCGGCGTTGACGCGCCAGCGGTCGTCGTTAATTATTCCCGTTTATTAGTTAGGAAAAAGCGCAGCATTTCTTTTGTTGAGCTCGGCCCTTTGGCATCAGTGTAGGAGCCTTTCGTGCTGCCGCCGAACCAGGCATGACCGGCACCTTGCACGGTCCAGTGCTCGGCCAGCACACGCCCATTCATCGTGTAAACGCTACGCGTGTAGCCGCGTCCATTCTCAGTTCCATGCTCAACGGTCGACGCGGTATTTCCAGCGCTCGCCTGCACGACTTGCTCGCCGTTCAATGGATGAACCGTGCTGTCTTTGTCCCCGTGGAAGACAATCGTTGGCACGGCAGTTGCGATGGAAGGCGCACCGCCAGACGCGCCGTTTTTCATCGCTGAAAATGCTGAATTCACGTCTTTTGCAGAGCCAACCGCGAGGCCGGAATGCACGCCCACAGCGGCAAAAATGTCCGGGTACGTTTCACCGAGAATCGCTGCCATCGCTCCACCCGCAGACAAGCCAGCGACGTACACACGGTGCGGGTCAATCGCATATCGCTTGATGATGTCGCGCGTCATGTCGGCAAGCAGCCCCGGCTCGCCAAGGTCGCGTTGTTGGTGACTGCGCTTGAACCAACTCCAGCAACGCGATGGATTGGCTTCCGCCTTTTGCGCGGGATAAAGCACAAAAAAACCTTCGTCTGACGCGAGCGCTGCGTCATTCATACCGGTGCCTAGCGCGAAATCGTCTGGGTTTTGCGTGCAGCCGTGCAACATCACAATGAGCGGCAGCGCTTTACCCGCGCTCGCTGCGAGCCCGGTTGCATGCGGCGGGATGAACAATTTGTAGTCGCGCGAATCGGTGCCGAACGTGTGTTGACCGCCAATAAACTGCCCGATTTGCGGCCTGTCCTTTTGTTCGGACGTTGTATCGGCGCCCGGAAGATCGGAATCGTCAACGCGACGCGCCGTACCTTCAATGACGTCAGCGCCATGCGAGTCGGTTGCGTTCGATGTTGCGGACATCGCTCCGCGCATCGCCGCCTGAATGGCTTCCGTGGCGGCGCGCAAATCGCCCGCCTGCGTGAGCCGGGTTGCGTCGGCCATCAGACCTTTAAAAGTGGTGTTCATTATTGCTCTGAGAAAAGTGAATGGGGAACGGGCGGGCTTAGCGAATGCGCGCGGCAAGAGCGGCTTTAACTTCTGGCGAAGCATGCAATGCGCCCAGTACTACAACCGATTCGATTGCAGCAAGCGCCAACTCCGGTGTGACGTCCGCCGCAATGGACGCCAGTCCGAGCACGCGAATTTGCAGTGTTTGACCCGCCGCACACGCCGCACGCAACTCGTCGGCGCTGATTTGCTGAATGCCGAGCACCAGCGTTTTGCGCGCGACCGCCTGTTTCACGGCATCGGCATGACCGGCGAGTTGGTTGCGAATCGCGGTACGAATCAAGTCGGTGCGGTTGGCGTAAAAACCTTCCTGCACCAGTAAATCAATCTGACCAAGATCGACATAACCGAGGTTAATCGTGATTTTTTCGTCGCGCGGTTTGGTCGCAGTGACGACTGAGTTTTTGCTTCGTGGAGGCATGAATGAAGCATAGCATCCATCCTTAAAACATCCAAGTGGATGGTAATTTCCGTGCTTCTTGCAAAATCGACCTTCAATTTGACCCGATCTGCGTTACAGCATTTACGCTAAATCGCCATTGTGTTTGGACTAAACCATCAAAACCCTGATTGTCGAGTTTCATCGAAAATAGCCTATGGCCCCTGTATCCTGGCATTCTCACATGAAAGCTGATTGGGAAATAGTTAATCTGATACGCCTAAACGCTGGAACATAACGCCTGCACCTAGAGCACATTTTCTAGCGCAAACACTAGGCGTTGCGCCATATTCATGCAAAATCGAACAATTGTTTGAATCGGTCGATTAAACCGACCTGGAAGGCGTCAATGTCGTTCGATATGCTCAGCACCACAAATTTCCCTGCGCTAAAGATCCGTGAGCGCGAATTTGGCAAACCCGCGCGCAACGAGGGCCGCGCTGCGACCAAGACGCGCATCCTTGCGGCGAC
>JBBRGY010000212.1:0-5776 GCA_038223495.1 Burkholderiales bacterium
TACGCCGAACAGTCGCATAACGTGAGCACCGCTGTCGTCGATGCAATCGCCAACTGGATGCGCGCCGAAGGCTATCAAACGGCAGTCAGCAGCATTCACATCCACGCCTACAAACCCGAAAACCACAAGGCTGAAGGCGTCTACCCGCTCATGCAATCCGCGTTTGCTATGGATCGGGAAACCGTTCATACTCGCGCCGCATTCATCGGCGATTCGCCCAACGACGCATCACTATTCGCGTCGATTCCGATCTCCGTGGGTGTTGCCAATGTGCGCGACAGTCTGGACAAAATCCCCACGCCTCCGGCCTATGTTTGCGCTTCAGAATGCGGAGCAGGTTTCATCGAATTTGCGCAGCGCCTGATAGCTGCTCGCGCTTAGTCACATTGCAAAAGGCAACTTCTTTCATGCTCGTTATACGCGTTCTCGCTCTTGTTCTGCTGTTTGTCATTTCGGTTGTTGCGCTGTGGGCCGTTATCGTCAACCTCACCAATCGTGAAGACTCCATCTTGTACGGTGGTCGCCCGTCTACTCTAGGAATTAAGGACGGAAAACTCGCTGGCCCAAAGCAAACTCCGAACAGCGTGGTCAGCGAAGGTGTCGCTACTACCCATCCCGCCTATATCGCTCCAATCGCATTCACAGGAGATGCAAAAGCAGCAATGGACAAACTTACGGCGATTGTGAAAACGATGGAAGGCGCGACCGTTGTGATCCTGGAAGACGGTTATCTGTACGCTGAATTCAAAAGCAAAACGATGCGCTACACCGACGATTTTGAGGCTCGTGTTGATGCAGCGGCGAGTGTGATTCAAGTTCGCTCGGCCTCGCGACTGGGCAAGCGCGATTTCGACGTCAACCGTCAACGCGTCGAAGCCATTCGCGCCAAGTTCGCGACAGGCTAAGGCAATGCTCATCATGCCCGCCCTCGTCCTCTCCACACTCAACGCCCGCTACGCCCACGCCTCATTGGGCCAGCGATATCTGTTCGCCAATCTCGACGACGACATTCGTGCCGACGCGAAGATCGTCGAATTCGTCATTGGCAGCAAGACTGAAGTGCTCGTGGAGCAATTGCTGGCGCTGAATCCCAAGGTCGTGACGTTTGGCGTTTACATCTGGAACGTTGAAGAAACGACCAAACTCATCGCGATGCTGAAGGCGGTTGCGCCTCAAATTAAGGTGGTGATTGGCGGGCCAGAGGTGAGTTTTGAGACCACCGAGCAACGCATCTTCGTGCTGGCCGATCATGTGATCACCGGGCAGGGCGATGTGACGTTTAACAAGCTCGCGCGCGCGCTGCTGCGCGGGCCGCGACCCTTGATGAAAATACACGTCGGCGAAGCCTTTGATCTGGATGATCTGAAGCTGCCGTACGAGTACTACACCGACGAGGACATTGCACAGCGACATCTCTACGTCGAGGCGTCTCGCGGTTGCCCGTTCAAGTGCGAATTCTGTTTGTCATCGCTCGACAAAACAGCAGAGCCATTCAATACCGAACGATTTCTTGTGGAGATGGGCAAGCTCTATGACCGTGGTGCGCGCACGTTTAAGTTCGTCGACCGCACGTTCAATCTGAACATCAAGACATCGCTCGCGATTCTTGATTTCTTCCTCGAACGGATCACCGCCAAGCCTGACGATCCATGTTTTGCGCACTTTGAACTGGTGCCCGATCATCTGCCGGAAAAATTGAAAGAAACCATCGCGAAATTTCCCGCAGGAACACTGCAATTCGAGATCGGTATCCAGACCTGGAATCCCGAAGTGCAGGGCCATATTTCGCGCAAACAAAATAATGTCAAGGCGAAAGACAACATTCGCTGGTTACACGAAAACTCCAACGCACACATGCACGTGGACTTGATCGCTGGATTGCCATCTGAAACATTTGCGAGCTTTGGCGAAGGCTTCGACACGCTCGCACGATTGGGGCCCCACGAGATTCAGGTCGGCGTGTTGAAACGCCTGCGCGGCACGCCGATCATTCGCCATTCCGAGGCGTTCGCCATGCGCTACAACCCAGAGCCGCCGTACAACATTCTGTCGAACAAAGAGCTGTCCTTCGCTGATCTACAACGCATCACTCGCTTCGCACGCTTCTGGGATTTGATCGGCAACTCGGGGCGGTTTACGCACACCCTGCCGCTAGTTTTGCAGGAAGAACCAACGAGCGCGTTTGCGCGCTTCCTCGCGCTCGCCGACTGGCTCTACGCAGATACTGGTGCGACGCACAAAATCGCGCTGGAGCGCTTGTTCGATTTGGTCTACCGTTGGCTTGTAGGTGCTGGATGCGTTGAGCTGGAAGCGGCACAGCAAGCCATTTTGGCGGATTACCAGAAGAGCGGCAGCAAAGGTCGGTTGTCGTTTATGTCACGCGGTTTTACAGCGGCGGATGACCTCGCGAAAACTTTGAAATCAGCGACCCCGCAGCGCCAGCGCCGCCATCTTGCGACGCAAGACGCGTCACTTTAGATATTTCGCGAAGAATCGCTCAGTGCGCGAGTAGAAATCCGCCACGTTTTCTGGTTTGGTGAAGCCGTGTGATTCGTCGACATAGACGTGATAGTCGAGCGGCTTTCCGGCTTTTTCCATGGCGTCACGCATCGTGGTGCCGTGGATCAGCGGTACGCGTTTGTCCTGCCCTCCCATTGTCAGCATGACAGCTGCTTTGATCTTCGCCGCGTTCTTTGCGGGTGAGGTGGCATCGAATTGTGCTCGATCTTTTTCATGGTCACCGACACGGCGCTTGAAGTCGGTTTCCAGATAGTCGCTTAGCTGCGCCGTGTCTGACCACCACACGGTTTGCAGCAATTCAAGATCAGTCACAGCAACGTACGAGCTGGCGCAGCGCCACAAATCAGGGTCTTTGACCAGCCCTTGCAGCGACGCGTAGCCACCGTAGCTGCCACCGAACAAGCACATGCGCGATTTGTCGACGATACCTTCGTCGACGAGATGCATTGCGCCGTCCGTGATGTCGTCCTGCATCGCGAGCCCCCACTGTTTCATCGACGCGTTGTAGTGTCGAATGCCGAATCCCGTGGAGCCTCGCGGCTCGGGTTCAAGGACCGCGTAGCCGCGCGACGCGAAGAACTGCGCCACGGGCCAGCGCCCCCATTGAAGTCCGTAATACGATCTCACCCACGGCCCGCCGTGAATGTGGACGATGAGTGGTAACTTCTTTGCATCGGCGTTTCTCGGCAACGTGAGCCACGCTGGAATGGTGAGGCCGTCACGCGTTTTGTAGGAAACAAACTTGCGCTCCGCCATCAGCGCGGGCGGCAGCCATTCACGCGTGGCCGCGATCTTTTCCAGGTTGCGCTTCTCTGCGTCGAACAGGTAGTAAGTGCCCGCGTCAGTGGCTGATTGCGCAAAAACGAGCATCCGCCGCCCGTTGCCGCCACTCGGTGTCAGCGTGTTCACCGTGTGCGGCAGCACGTTGTCAACCGCGACCTGAAGCGATGCAAAGGCTGCATCAAGCCAGTGCATCTGCGGCATTTCTGGGCTGAATTTGATGCCGAGCAATTTCTGCGTATCGGGCGCCTGAATGAGTCCGCCGCTAATGTCCAGCCAAGGGTGAGAAAACAGTTTTTCGCCGAGCTTTTTTTGCGCGAAATCGTAGCGATACAGGGCCGCACGATCCCCGCCTGCGCGAGAGGCGACGATGAGCTGGTCGTCGGCGTCGAACGCAACGGGACGAACCGCTTGAGCGTCGTTCGCCTGCGAAATGAGCTGCTGCCATTCGCCTTCAGCGTCTTCGCGATACCACAAGCTGTACGTGCGCGCGCGGTCGGGTGACTCACGGGGGTCATGCCTTAACGCCGCGCGCACACCACCCTTTTTATCGATAGCCCAGCGGACAACGTCGCCCGGATTGCGGAATGTCAATGTGACGTTGCGCCCCGTCCGCGTGTTCAGTCGAACCACCTGCTCGGACGCGCGTTGACTGGATCGCTGGGCAACGATCAGATCACCGCTCCCGTCGCGTGCCGCTCCGAGTATTCGTGGATACAGTCGCTCAAGCTTAAGGTTGCGGGCGTTTGCTGACTCGGTATCGATGGCAAAGTAGCCCGCGTAGGTCTGCACCGCGCCGTTTTCAAGCTGATGGTCGCGCGTGCGGAAGAAAATTCGTTGGTTATCCAGCCAAAGAAAATCGGACACGTCCACGTAGTCGAGTTCGGTCAATGCGCGCGATGTGTGCTGTTCGAAATCGACAATGACAAGGTTGTCGCGCCCTTTAAGGGGAGCCAGCGCCGCCAGCCGCTTACCGTCAGGCGACATGGCCATTTGCGAATAACTGGCAAGCCTGAAAAATGCTTCGACCGGGATCTCTGCTGCGCTTTTATAGGCAACGACGGCTTCCGTTTCCACCGGCGCGGCAACAGTGAGACCGTTAAGCGCACACGCCGCGAACGCACACAGTCCGTTGCCGATCCATCGAAACGCCTGCGCCTTAAACATGAGATTTATGCCCGACTGGACGAAAGTTTAATTGCCGCGAGTGTAGGCTCAGAAGCGTGCTTTAAGATGCGTTTTAGCTAACAGCTTTTTCATGAAATGACGGTTACACAGGAGCTATATGTCGATTAGTTCAATAGTCGAAAATCATCAAATATCAGCGCTAGCCCCAGTGAAATAGGCGTTATAGGCCAAAGCTATATGCCTAAAAGTGCGTTTATCGCAGTGCGAATAGCAGCCCAAGCGGAATGAAAACAATGCTTGCAATGTTGCCGACGAGCACGATGGAGGCGACCTTTTCTGGCTCCTGTTTGTAGTGATCGGCGACTAAAAAATTGAGCACGGCGGGCGGCAACGACGCGAACAAAAACATGAGGCCAATCTGCTCTTTAGTCATTGGCAACCAGCTCACCAGCAAGCCGGCAACGAACAATCCCGTCAGCGGACAAACCGCCGCGCCGAGCAGCGAATGCGAAAAATCTTCGCGCTTCACATCGAGCATGCGCACGCCGAGCGAGAGCAGCATGACCGGAATCGTGCAGTCGCCAACCATCTTCATCGGAGTGTGCACGCTATCGGGTAAATGCGTGCCGGTGAGGCCCAACGCCGCGCCGATGATCGTCGCCCAGATCATCGGGCTCTTCGCGAGCGCTTTAAGATCGGCGTGCTTGTTCACGATGAACGTGCCGACTGTGAAATGCAGCAAATTGGACGTGGTAAACAGCGCCACCATGCCCGCAACACCGGGCGCGCCAAACGCGAACAGCGCGAGCGGCAGGCCCATGTTGCCGCAGTTGTTAAACATCATCGGCGGGACAAAGGTGCGCGGGTTCTGCCCGGACAGTTTGGCGAATGGCCACGCCAAAAGTCCAGAGCCCATCACGATGACAATCGAGGCGACCACCAACGGCCATAGCGACACCAGGTCGACGCTCTTGTCGCTCAAGTACGCGAGCACCAAAAACGGTCCGAACACGTCAAGATTTAATCGATTGACGACCCGCATGTCGGGCTTCCACATGCGACCCAAAATGTAACCGAGCACGATGATTGCGAGCACCGGCAGCACAATGGAAAGGATGCGTAGCGTGATGTTCATGCGTGTTTCCCGTGGGACTCGTCATCGCGCGCTGACCACATCCAAGCGGTGAGCGCGAGTTGGATGACGCAAATGACAGCGAACACCAGCGCGAACCCTTGTGGGTCATATCTCGTAACTGTACTGCCGGTGCTATCAGGATTAACGATGCGGTACTCATTCACGACAACGCCGATACCCCATTGCAGCATAAAAATTGCGGCGAACAACGCC
>JBBRGY010000213.1:0-5768 GCA_038223495.1 Burkholderiales bacterium
CAATGTTGATGCAGGCATCGCTATGACCAGTCGCGAAGTCATCCTGCGCGAAATGGGATTGACGCCAATTTGGGTGAATCGACTGAGCGGAGTCGAAGTGATGGTTGCTGAATTACCTGCGCCAGTCGTTGCGTCCAGCGCGCTTAACGACCGCGTTGGTGAGGCTGGGCAATCACCTGTCGAACGCGAAGCCACTATCGCAACTCTGTCGTGGGACGAACTAATCGCGAGCATCGCCACCTGCTCCGCCTGCAAACTGTGCGAGACCCGTACTAAAACCGTTCCTGGTGCTGGAGATCGTTCACCTTCATGGATGGTCATCGGCGAAGCGCCCGGTGAAAACGAGGACAAAGAAGGGGAGCCGTTCGTCGGCAAGTCCGGCCAATTGCTTGACGCGATGCTCGTTGCTATCGGCAAAAAGCGCGGCGATGGCGTCTATATCGCCAACGTCATCAAATGCCATCCCCCGGACAACCGAAACCCCGAGCCGGCTGAAATTGCTGCCTGCGCGCCGTATCTCAACCGCCAGATGGCGCTCGCGCAGCCCAAGCTTCTGCTGGCCGCTGGCAAATTCGCTGCTCAGACATTGCTAAATAGCGACGACACGGTTGAAGCCATGCGAGCGCTTCCCGCGGCCACCAGTCAACGCGACGGCATACCCGTCGTTGTCACCTATCACCCGTCGTACCTGCTTCGCAGCCCGCTCGAAAAGGCCAAAGCGTGGGATGACCTGATAAAAGCCAGGGCGTTAGTGATGTAACTTTTGCCACTGGTCGCATAATCGCGAAAATTACGGCCCTTGAAAAACCGCTTCAGTGCGGGCATATTTCGATCACTTTCACACACTGCGCTCTCCCCCATCTGCTGTGAGCGCCAGCGGAGGACCTTTTCCCATGAAACTAATGAAACGATTTTTTCTAGCAGTTGCAGCTCTGGCAGCGACGCTCGGCCTCTCGGGCTGCGGCTACAACGACATGGCGCAAGGCGATCAGTCGATTAAAGCCGCGTGGTCTGAAGTGTTGAACCAATATCAGCGCCGCTCGGATTTGATCCCAAATCTGGTGAACACGGTCAAGGGTTACGCCTCGCAAGAACAGGACACTCTGACCAAGGTCGTCGAAGCCCGCGCCCGCGCCACTGGCATTCAAGCCACGCCTGAGCTGATCAACAATCCAGAAGCGTTCCAGAAATTCATTGCTGCGCAAAATCAATTGCAAGGCGCATTGAGCCGGTTGCTCGCCGTTTCGGAAAATTATCCAAATCTTAAGAGCGACGCCCTCTTCCGCGACCTGACAGCTCAACTCGAAGGCACCGAGAACCGCATCACTGTAGCGCGCAACCGCTACATCAAAGCGATTCAGGGTTACAACAACACGGTCGTCTCGTTCCCTTCGAACCTGATCGCCATGGTGTTTGGTTTCAAAGAAAAACCACAATTCACGGTTGAGAACGAAGCTGAGATCAAGACTGCGCCAAAGGTTGATTTCAACAAGCCTGCCGTTCCTGCAAAGCCCTAATCTCCCTCTCGTCTGTAACCTGTAGCAGCGACGCTGTCGCGACTCAACATTGATTGGGCATCACCCATTTACCATTGTTGAGTCGCGGCGCAACCGCTCCTACCCAAGGGGCAACACCTAGTGCTTACCGCTAATCGGTTTTACCGCAACATAGCCGCATTTCTTGCGGCACTGATGTGCACGTTTGCGTTTGCTCAGGACAACGCTCCCATCCCACCGCTCGTATCCCGTGTGACCGACGCGGCAGGTATTCTCGGTGCAGATGGCAAACAAGCGCTTGAGGCAAAACTTACCGCGTTTGAGCAGGCCACCGGCGGCCAACTCGCCGTACTTATCGTCAAAACCGCCGAACCGGAAACGATTGATCAATACGGCATTCGCGTAGGTGAAGCTTGGAAGATCGGCAAAAAGGGCACTGACACAGGCGCCATCCTCATCGTAGCGATGAAGGAGAAGAAACTTCGCATCGAAGTCGGCTACGGCTGGGAGGGGGCGCTGCCGGACGTTGAGGCCAAACGCATCATTAGTGAGACGATCACGCCATTCTTTAAGAAGAGCCAGTACGCACAAGGGATTGAGGCTGGCGTCGACAAAATCCAACTCGCCGTTTCCAAAGACAGCAAGGCCGCAGCGACCACCGTTAACGACAAAGGCCAGTGGGAACAAAGCCACAACGCGACCACTACTCAAAGCACAATCGAGGAGCTCTCTGGAATGGCCCCCGTATTGCTAGGCGTGCTCGCGGTGCTGTCGTTCATCCTGCCTGCGCTGGTGGTCGGTGCAGTGGCCGGAATCGGCACATTTTTCTTCACGAGCGCGTTGCCGGCAGCTGGAATTGCGGCATTCCTTGGCTTTGTGGGTGCGTCGATATTGAAAGGAATATTTGGGTCGTTCGGTCGCACGCCACTTGGCGGACGGAACACTTACCGCAGCGGTAGCGGCGGCGGAGGTGGCTGGTCTTCGGGCGGTGGCTTTGGCGGCTTCGGCGGCGGTGGCGGAGGGGGCGGGGGTGGCTTTTCTGGTGGCGGCGGCAGCTTCGGCGGCGGCGGTGCGTCGGGTGGTTGGGGCGACGGAGGCAGCGAATGAGTCGCTTAATGAAACACGTATGGACGACTCGCGCCGCCGTCAAGCATGCGCTGCCTGACAAAGCGATGGATGCTCTGGAACGCGCCATCGGCATGGCCGAACGAGGCTCCAGCGGGCAGATCCGCCTGGTCGTCGAAGCGCATTGGCCGCTCATGGATGTGAAACACGTCACGCCAAGACAGCGGGCAATTGAGTGGTTTTCGCAATTGCGCGTGTGGGACACGGAGCACAACAACGGCGTACTGCTGTACCTATTGTTCGCTGAGCGCCGCGTGGAAATTGTGGCGGATCGCGGACTCAACACGCTGGTGACGCAGGCGCGATGGGACACTATTTGTCGTGTGCTTGAAGCACGATTTAAGGGGGGTGAATTTGAAGCAGGGTTGGCCGAAGGCATTGCCGTGATTGGTGAATTACTCAACCAACACTTTTCCGCCGACATGGGGCCGAACGAGCAATCGGATCGTCCCGTCTTGGTCTAATTTGGAAGTTCTTCATGTCACCCGTCCGCATCTCACTCATACACGCGTTGCAACATTCCATTGTGCCAATCAACAGTTCATTGGCACGACTGTGGCCGGAGGTGTCGCGCCAGAATCTGCTCGACGATAGCCTGTCGGCAGACCTCGCAGCCAACGATGGCCTTCTCGATGAAGCAATGCACGTACGCTTTGAAACGCTCGCCAGCTATGCCGTCAATACTGGTGCGCAAGCGATCCTTTTCACGTGTTCCGCCTTTGGTGCATCAATCGAGCGTGCAGCGCTTCTGCACCCGTCGATCCCCGTACTGAAGCCGAACGAAGCGATGATTGCTGAAGCGGTCGCAACCGGGCAGCAGGTCGGATTGATTGCCAGCTTCGCACCGACGCTCGTCTCAATGCCGCCGGAATTCCCATCTGACGCGCAGCCGCTGTGCGCTCTGGTGGCGGAAGCGATGACTGCACTGAATGCGGGCGATACGGCTCTGCACGATCAACAGGTTGTCGCTGCCGCGCAACGCTTGAAGGCTCAGGGCGCGGGCGTGATTGCGCTGGCGCAGTTCAGCATGGCGCGCACTCGCGATGCGGTCGCAGCAGCTACCGGTTTGCCTGTCTTTACAACGCCTGACAGTGCAGTGCGTCTGCTCAAAGCAAAACTCGCCTGACACAGATCGCATAGCGATCGCTACACTTCGCCCCTTCTGTCGTTGTTTCAGGAGCAGTCCCACTATGTTCACTCGCCTTTTAGCCGCGCTCATGGCGCTTTCTGCCGTGCTTTGTTCAGCACAAGCCTGGCCCGGCAAGCAACCGATCAAGCTGGTCGCAGTCTTTCCGCCAGGCGGCTCAGTCGATCAGGTGGCACGCATCCTGGCGCAACCGTTGCAAGCGCAGCTAGGACAAACCGTTATCGTCGAAAACAAAGGCGGCGCGTCAGGCTCCATTGGAGCCGCATTCGTCGCACAAGCTCCGGCTGACGGCTACACATTCGCTGTCGTTTTTGATTCGCACGCGGTTAATCCGGCGCTGATTCCCTCGCTTCCGTTCGACACAAAAAAGGACCTCGCGCCCATCACGTTGATCGGCACTGCGGCGATGGTGATCGCCACGCCCGCTGGCTCGGAATACAAAACTTTTGGTGACGTTGTGACCGCGCTAAAAGCCAACAAGAGCGTCAGCTATGGAAGTATCGGAAACGGCAGTCTGGCGCATCTTGCGATGACCCTGCTCGGCAAAAGCAACAACCTCAACTGGCAGCATGTGCCGTACAGAGGTGGCGGCCCGATGATGCAGGACGCGATTGGCGGTCACGTGCCGCTCGTGACCGGCTCCGTATTCGTGGTCAAACCGCATATCGATAGCGGTCGTGTGCGCCCGCTTGCCGTAACCACTGCCAAGCGTACGCCTGAACTGCCGAATGTTCCAACACTTGCCGAACTCGGCTACGGGCAATTCGACGCGCCCGCATGGTGGGCGGTTTTGGCTCCAGCAAAGACACCGCCCGAAATCATCGCCCGGATGAACGCCGAAGTGAACAAAGCGATACAGAGCCCTGAAATTGCGAAAAAACTTCAAGCTCAAGGCATTAGTATCATTGGCGGCACACCAGACGCTGCTCGCGTTTTCATCGACAAACAGGTCGATATTTGGGGTAAAGTCGTCAAGGATTACGGCATCAAAGCTGACTAGCGAGCTAGCTGATTTTTAGTATGAGCAGCAAGCCCATCATCGTCGTCCTCGACGACTTCGAGCGCGTCGCTCGCGACTACGCTGACTGGTCAGGCGTTGACTCGCGTGCCGATTTGCGCGTGCACACAGCGCCGCTACGCGGACAAGCCCTTGTCGACGTGCTTGAACCCGCCAGCGCCATCGTGCTCATGCGCGACCGCACGCCGCTGCTAGCAGAGCTGATCGACCAATTGCCAAATCTGAAGCTCGTGCATTTCACCGGCACGCGCAACGGTGCGCTCGACACCAAGGCACTGGCCGCCCGCGGAATCCCAGTGCTGCACACGGGTTGGGGCCCCAACAAGGACGCGACGACCGAGATCACGTGGGCGTTGATCCTAGCGGCGCAGAAGCGTTTGGTAGCTCATTGCAACGCTCTGTTACGAGGTGAGTGGCGACCACTTGAGACGATGCTTCCCGTGCTGCACGGCCAGCGCATGGGTGTCGTCGGACTTGGAGAAATCGGAGGACGCGTCGCCAACATTGCACGCGCGTTCGGCATGGAGGTTGTCACCTGGTCGCCCAACATGACGCCTGAGCGCGCTGCGGCCAAGGGCGCGACAGCGGTCACGTTCGACGAACTGATCACCACGTCGCACATCGTCACCGCGCATTTGGTGCTCGGCCCCGCGACGAAACATTTGTTTGGCGCTGCGCAGTTCGGTGCCATGCGATCCGACGCGATATTTGTGAACACCTCACGCGCCGGACTCGCGGACGAAGCCGCGCTCGTTACCGCATTAATGGCTGGACGCCCAGCAATGGCAGCGCTTGACGTGTTTAGTGAGGAGCCGCTAGCAATCACAAACCCGTTCATCGCCTTGCCAAACGTCGTGCTTACGCCGCATCTCGGCTTCGTCTGCGAACCCGTGTTCCGCAAGTTCTACGGCGACGTGGTGGAAGCGCTCAATGCCTGGCTTGACGGCAAACCGCTGCCGCGCGTCTTTGCAGCATGATGACC
>JBBRGY010000214.1:0-5756 GCA_038223495.1 Burkholderiales bacterium
TCGACCGCCAGCACCCGTTTGCAGCGCTTGAGCGTTTCTACCCAGCGCTCCAGGTGGCCAAGGTGAGGTGCGACGCGATCAACCTGAAGCAGATACATCTGCCAGGGACTTTGGGGGTTATTAGGAACGTATGAGAGACCCGGTGAGGCCATGAATGATCCAGTGTTCGTTGTGCGAAGCTGGCAATGTACGCGGCCCGCATGATTTCGATCATGCTGTTCTTGGCATCAATCATGCAATAACGCCATTATGGAAAACGCCTAATTGCGTTTAAATGGGGCTTACCAGACAATTTGGCACAAGACGGAAGTTTGACCGCCGTTGCGCCCCAGTGCCGCGAGGCGACAAGACCATAAAGCGTCCGCATGATGTCGTGCGACGATACCGCAGAACTGCGGCGTATTGAGGGAAATTATTTTGATGAAGCTGAAATGTTTACGTTGCGCGCTTTTCGTGGGGGCGCTGCTATCACTTAGCGCATGGACTCATGCCGATACGCTATCGGATATCCGCGACCGAGGTGAGTTTTTGTTGGGGCACCGCGAAAGTTCGTCGCCGTTTTCATTTATCAACGAGCAGGGTGCACCGGTGGGCTATTCCGTTGATATCTGCCTGAAAATTTATGAGCAGGTAAAAAAGGAGTTGAAGCGTCCCGACTTGAAGCTCAAATACGTAGCGTTGAAACCAGCGGATCGCATCGCCGCGGTCAAGTCCGCGCGCGTGGATATGGAGTGCGGCTCGACCACAAATACGGTTGATCGACAAAAGGACGTGGCGTTCAGCTACACCACCTTTGTGGCCGGTGCCCGATTGCTCGCCAAAAAATCAGACAAGCTAAAGGAGTTAACTGACCTGCGCGGCAAATCAGTGGTGGTGACTGAAAAGACGACGACGGAGCAGGTGCTCCGACAAGTCAACAAAGAGCGCAATTTGGGAATGACCTTCATCGTTGCCAAAGATCATGCCGAAGGTTTTTCCCGGTTAGTGTCTGGCGAGGCGGCAGCCGTTGCTAACGACGACGCGCTCTTGTTCGGTCTTGTCACTAAAGCGAAGGATCCAAGCGCGTACGACTTTGTCGGGAAATACGTATCAGTCGAGCCCTACGGCCTCATGCTCCGCAAGGACGATGCTGCATTTGCGAAGCTGGTTGATGTGTCGCTATCGACGTTATTTGCGAGCGGTCAGATTCGCACCATCTACGCGAAATGGTTTGAGAGCGGTGACTTCAAGTTGCCGATGAACCAGTACATGAAAGAAAACATCAAGATTCCCAATAAGTACGGGGTTCAGTAGCGCCCGAACGCTTCATGGGCGTAAAGACGCACCGCTCGCGGGGCGCTGAAAATGTGGTGTGCAGCGCATTTCCGGCGGTTTGAGACGCAGCGCTTCCCCGGTTAGCGACGACAGGAACGGACGTTCGCATCGCTTGATTTGCCTAATCGCTAAAATCGAGCTTTCCCGCACCAGCTTTCGGGGCTCGCTGCACCAAACGTTGTCTGGCATAGCGATCGCCGCAAAGCGTCTCAAGCAAGCAGATGCCCGCTACCTTCCTTTCCCTGCACGGCTCCGCCGCGCTCTCTCAATTCCGTCAAGACAAACTCATTGCCGCGCTCGCCGATTTCGGCGTGACGGATGTTGACGCCGAATACTGGCACTTTGCCTCGACCAGCCGCGAAGTGACGCGCGACGAGCGCTTGCAGCTAGAAGCCTTGCTGGCTTACGGGCTTGATCCGGAGCCCAGCGAGGAGCATGAACACGCTTTTCTGGTCGTGCCGCGCCTTGGCACCATTTCACCGTGGTCATCTAAGGCGACCGACATTGCGCACAACTGCGGCCTCGCGGTGGTGCAGCGTCTTGAGCGTGGCGTCTGGTTCTGGGTCGGTGCCGAGAAGCCGCTGTCGAAGGAGGCTCGACGCGCGATTGAGGCCGTCTGTCACGACCGCATGACCGAGACGGTGCTCGGAACTGTGGCCGAAGCTGAGGTACTTTTCGAGCTTCAGCACGCGAAGAAGATGAACACGATTCATCGTAATGTCGTTGCGCTCAAAGCCGCTAACAGCGAGCTGGGTCTCGCACTGTCGGAAGACGAAATAGATTATCTCGTCGCCGCATTTAACAAGATGGATCGCGATCCGACGGATGTTGAGCTCCTGATGTTTGCGCAGGCGAACTCTGAACATTGCCGTCACAAAGTATTCAACGCGAGCTGGACGATTGATGGTGTCGCTCAGGATTTGTCGCTATTCGCGATGATTCGTAACACTCATAAATTAGCGCCCGCAGGCACCGAGATTGCGTACTCCGACAACGCCGCGATTCTCACCGGTGGCGACGCGCTGCGCTTTTATCCGAACTCCGAAGGGCGCTACGCGCCGCATGCGGATCGCACGCACTACCTCGCCAAGGTCGAAACGCACAATCATCCGACCGCAATTGCTCCGTTTGCTGGGGCGGCAACAGGCGCTGGTGGCGAAATTCGCGACGAAGGCGCTACCGGTCGCGGTGCGGTGCCAAAGTCGGGCTTGACCGGGTTTACGACGTCGAATTTGCGACTGCCGGGCTTGCCACAACCGTGGGAAGTGGCGACGGCTCATGTCGGCAAACCGGATCGTATTTCGTCTGCCCTTGACATCATGATTCAGGGCCCGATCGGCGGCGCGGCGTTTAACGATGAATTCGGTCGTCCCAACCTTGGGGGCTATTTCCGCACGTTTGAGCAAAACGTGGCGGGCACCGTTTACGGCTATCACAAGCCGATCATGATTGCTGGTGGTATCGGCGCAGTGTCGGATGCTCACGTGCACAAGATTGCATTCCCGGCTGGCACTTTGCTGATTCAGCTCGGCGGCGAAGGCATGCGCATTGGCATGGGCGGCGGCGCTGCGTCGTCGATGACGACGGGGCAGAACACAGCTGATCTGGATTTTGATTCGGTGCAGCGCGGCAACCCCGAGATGGAGCGGCGCGCGCAAGAGGTCATCAACGCTTGCTGGCGTCAAGGCGAGGTCAATCCCATCCTCGCGATTCATGACGTCGGCGCGGGTGGCTTGTCGAATGCGTTGCCGGAGCTTGTGTACGGCGCTGGCAATGAAAACGACCCACGCGGCGCATTGTTTGATCTGCGCACCGTGCTGACGTTAGAGCCCGGTATGAGCCCTGCCGAGATCTGGTGCAACGAGTCGCAGGAGCGTTATGTGCTCGCGATCACGCCGAAGAGTCTCACCCAGTTCAAGGGATTTTGTGAGCGCGAACGATGCCCATATGCGGTGGTAGGCGTCGCGGACGGCTCTGGCAATTTGACCGTTGCGGATGCGAAATTCGGTAACAAACCCGTCGATATGCCGCTCGACGTTTTGCTCGGCAAGCCTCCAAAAATGGAGCGAAACGTTGAGCGAAAAGCCGCGCCGATCTCAGCGTTTGACACGACCAAAATCAAGCTTCGCGATGCCGCTTATCGTGTGTTGCAGCATCCCACGGTTGCCGATAAAACTTTCCTCATCACGATTGGTGACCGATTCGTCGGCGGCCTCACAGCGCGCGAGCAAATGGTCGGTCCGTGGCAGGTGCCGGTCGCTGATTGCGCGGTGACTTTGCGTGACTTTGTTGGCACGGGCGGTGAGGCGATGGCGATGGGCGAGCGTACGCCGCTGGCGGTGCTCAATGCGCCAGCGTCGGCGCGCATGGCAGTTGCTGAGGCAATCACGAATATCGCCGCCGCATCGATTGCATCGATCACAGACATCAAGCTGTCAGCGAACTGGATGGCCGCTGTCGGCACGCCGGGCGAGGACGCTGCATTGTTCGATGCGGTGCACGCGGTCGGGATGGAGTTGTGTCCGGCGCTTGGCATCTCGATTCCGGTCGGTAAAGACTCGATGAGCATGCGCACAACGTGGACCGATCATGGTGGCACGCATCACGGCGAGCACCACGACGCGCGTCACTCCGCGCAGAAATCAGTTCATTCACCCGTATCGTTGATCGTCACGGCGTTTGCCAATGTGGTCGATGTGAAGAAGACGTTGACGCCGCTTTTGCGCACGAATTACGCAAATGAGGGCGACACCGTGTTGTTGCTCGTTGATATCGCTCGCGGTAAGCAGCGACTCGGCGGTTCAATCTTCGCCCAAGTGCATTCGGCGATGGGCACAGACGTGCCTGATTGCGATTCGGCGGACGATTTGAAATTGTTCTTTGCTGGTGTGCAGCTGCTCAACGCAGACGGCTTGCTGCTTGCGTATCACGATCGCTCGGACGGTGGTTTGTTTGCCGCGTTGGTGGAGATGACGATTGCGTCGCGCTCTGGGTTGTCGGTCAATCTTGATACGCTGGGAACGGATGCACTGGCTTCGCTGTTCAATGAAGAACTTGGCGCGGTTGTTCAAGTGCGGAGCGCTGATATTGCGACGGTGCAAGCCGCGTTCAACGGGCTTCCCGTGCATCAAATCGCCACGATTCGTGCCGATGGCAAATTCGCCATCGAACACGACGGAAAAACCATCTTCGACGAAGCACGCCAGGCGCTGCACACCGCGTGGAGCGCAACCAGTATTGAGATTCAGCGACTGCGCGACAACCCGGACTGCGTCGATTCCGAATTTGACCGTGTGTTCGATGACGATGACGCGGGTCTCGTGCCGCGTCTTCTGTTCGATCCAAAAGAAAACGTCGCTGCTCCGTTCATTGCGACCGGCGCACGTCCCAAGGTCGCGATTCTGCGAGAGCAGGGCGTCAATTCGCACATCGAAACGGGCCACGTTTTCACGATGGCGGGCTTCGATGCATACGACGTTCACATGACCGATCTGCAATCGGGACGTCACACTTTGGATGAGTTCAAAGGCTTTGTGGCGTGCGGTGGTTTCAGCTATGGCGACGTGCTCGGCGCGGGCGCAGGCTGGGCGAAATCCATTCTGCTGAACGCAGAATTGCGCACGCAGTTTCAGGAATTTTTCGGCGAAGACGATACGTTCGCGCTCGGTATCTGCAACGGCTGCCAGATGCTCGCGCAGATGGCCCCCATCATTCCCGGTGCCGCGCACTGGCCGAAATTTATTCGTAACGGCAGCGAGCAATTTGAATGCCGCACTGCGTTGGTTGAAGTGATGGAAACACCATCTATTTTCTTCAAAGGCATGGAAAAAACGCGCCTGCCGATTGTGGTCGCGCACGGCGAAGGATTTGCACAGTTCAAGAACGACGAGCAGTATGACGCGGCGCAACCGCTCGTCACGATGCGCTTCATCGACAGTAATGGAACCGCTACTGAAAACTATCCGCTCAACCCCAATGGTTCGCCCGGTGGCATCACTGGCTTAACCACTGACGACGGTCGCTTCAACATCCTCATGCCACACCCTGAGCGCACGCATCGCGTCGAGAATTTTTCGTGGCATCCCGAAGGCTGGACGCGCTCGCCGTGGCTCAGAATGTTTGAGAATGCAAGGGTGTGGTTGGGATAACAGCTTTTGCGTGAAATGACGTTTCTATGGGGCTAGCGCTTGTTTCTGGCGCTAGTCGATAAATGACGTTTTGAGCCACTAGCCCCTGTGCAGCGGCGCATATACTATAAAGCTGAATATCGTTTTAGGTCTGTAACGACTGTTTTTTGTCAAAACACCAAGGCTTGTCGGCCGTGAGCTTCAAGTCACGCTCCGCTACGGCGTCGGCACGCACTTCGAATCAAAGTAGGACTGGATTTCCGCAGGGGTTTTCATGCCGCCGCCAATTTTTGTATTTTGCGCGGCTGTGACTAA
>JBBRGY010000215.1:0-5756 GCA_038223495.1 Burkholderiales bacterium
CTCGCACGTCGTAAACGCGGTGAAAGTTCTCACGCCGTTTGACCATAATTTCACCGGCCGTGAACAGCGTTTCCAGACGCAGCTTGTCCGGTTTCCAGTCCCACCAACCATTGCCCTTACGGCCGTCGACATGGTCGAAATCGGTGGCGCGCACGGAGCCATGCTCGCGTACATGCTCTACGAGTTCCAGGTGGGCGTGTGGATCGGCAGCCAGCCGCAACGCACTGCGCTCGGAGCCAGCCGCTTCGAGATGCAGCATCTGCCGCCGATATTGAGGATAATCCTCGATTGGCAGAAAACACGCTGCATGCGACCAGTATTCAAACAAGGCTCCTTCGGTCAGTAATTCATCAAGCCAGCGCGGTGGATATTCACCTAACCGGCTCCAGAGCACGAGATACGGGCTGCGTGCCACGATATGGATGGTGTCAATCTGCAGCACATTCATGCGACGGATGGCCGCCAGTACGTCGGCCTTCTTTGCTGTGCGCTTTGGCGGCGTTAGCAGGTCCATCGCGGCCAGTTGCAACGCACGAGCCTCTGTAAGCGTGAGATGCACTTCTCCGGAGTTTTGTGGCGCAGCTTTAGGTGGCATGAGATCACTTCATCAGGGCCGCTTCATACAATAGCGGTCTACATCACATTTTGCCTGTCTGCCGCTTATGTCTATCAAGTCCGACCACTGGATTCGCCGCATGGCGGAATCGACTCAAATGATTGAGCCGTTCGAGCCCGGTCAGGTGCGCTTTGTTGATGGGCAGAAAATTGTGTCTTACGGGACATCGAGTTATGGCTATGACATTCGCTGCGCGAACGAATTCAAGATTTTTACCAATATCAACTCAACGATTGTTGATCCGAAGGCGTTTGACGAAAAATCATTTGTTGATTTCAAAGGCGACGTCTGTATCATTCCGCCGAATTCGTTTGCGCTGGCGCGAACGGTCGAGTACTTCCGTATTCCGCGCAGCGTGTTGACGATTTGCGTCGGCAAAAGCACCTATGCGCGTTGCGGCATCATCGTTAACGTAACGCCCTTTGAGCCGGAGTGGGAAGGCTACGTCACCCTCGAGTTCTCGAACACCACGCCGCTGCCTGCAAAAATTTATGCAGGCGAAGGATGCGCACAGGTGCTGTTTTTCGAAAGCGATGAGGTGTGCGGTACATCGTACAAAGACCGCGGTGGCAAGTATCAGGGCCAGAGCGGTGTGACCTTGCCCAGGGCTTAACAGCGCCTTTGGCGTTAAAGCGCCATCACTCCCACGTTGGCGAGCTGCATCTTCCACCACGCCTGAATCGAGTGCGCTTCGAGCGGTTTGGAAAGGTAGAAGCCCTGAATTTCTTCGCAGCCAATGTCGCGCAGGATTGATAGTTGCAAGGGTGTTTCCACGCCTTCAGCGATGACTCGCATGTCGAGGCTGTGGGCAATGGCAACAATGGCTTGCACGATCCCGCGGCTGGGTTTGTCTTCAATGCGCTTAATAAAGCTCTGATCGATTTTGATGGTGTGAAACGGTAGGCGTGTCAGATACGACAGGCTTGAGTAACCAGTGCCGAAGTCGTCCAGAGTCAGCGTGACGCCCATTTTGCCGAGCGTGTCGAGCGTGTCCATCACGTTTTGCGGATTTCCGACGAGCATTGACTCGGTGATTTCCAGATCGAGATATTGCGGTGGAATTCCGGTCTTCTGAATTGTTTGATCGACGGATTTGAGCCAGTTTGGATCTTCGAGCTGTTTGGCAGATACGTTGACCGAAATACGCGGATGGATGTCCTGATCCTGCCAGACTCGAAATTGCTGACAGGCTAGTTCGAGCGCGCGCTGACCCAGGGTGTGGATGATGCCGCTTTCTTCTGCCACCGTAATAAAGTCGCCCGGCTGGATCAGCCCACGCGTGTGGTGGCGCCAGCGCAGCAGCGCTTCCAGACCGGTCGGCGAGCCAGTCGCAGCGTCGACCTGGGGCTGGAACACCAAGAAAAATTCGTTGTCTGCGATGCCACGTCGCATGTCAGTTTCGTACTGCGTGCGCTGCGCCTGTTGTCGACTCGATCCACCAGAAAAATGCTCGATCCGGTTGCGCCCGCCTTGCTTTGCCGCATACATTGCGGTGTCCGCGTTTTTGAGTAGTTCACTGGCGTCGGCTCCGTCGCTGGGAAACATCGCCACGCCGATTGAGGCGGGCATGTTCAGGCGGTTGTTGCCGACTTCAAACGGCTTGACGAGCGATTCCAGAATGCCCTCGGCGACTAACAGCGCGACGTGCTCTGCGTGCTGTGCCTCCAGACGAGTGATTAACACCACAAACTCATCGCCACCAAATCGAGCCACCAGATCGTCCTGACGGATCGCATCTTTCAGCCGGGCTGCAGCGAGGCGCAGCACTGTGTCCCCCGCATCATGGCCGAGGCTGTCGTTAAATGTTTTGAAGAAGTCGAGATCGACAAAAAGCACTGCCAATCGGCTCTTGTCGGCAACCGCGGATTTGATGGCGTCTTCGAGTTTTGTACGGAACAACAACCGATTCGGCAGGCCCGTTAGCGGATCGGTCTGGGCGATTTGCACGGCGCGGACGGTAGCGGTGTGCAACTCTTTCGTGCGCTCCCGTACGCGAATTTCCAGCGAGCGCTGATAGTTCGTGATTTGTGCGCGGCTCGCGGATAACTGGTGCGCCATTTCGTTGAAGGCACGCGCCAATTCACCGGCAGGTCCGCGTGAGCGAATCGGAACTTCGACCTGAAAATCGCCTTGCGACAGCGACCGCGCTGCATCCGTGAGTGCGTGCAACGTATTTCGCGTGCGCCGCGCGATGACCCAGCTAATAACCGCCAGGATAATCATGGCGGCTAGCAGGACAAAGCGATCCGGTGTCGAGACGCGCTCAAGAAAAGTGGCGAAATTGGACAAAGTGGCTCGCCGGTTAATGCGCTACCACGGGGATTTTTCCGATACGGGACTGCCATTCGCGCGGCCCGGTTTCATGCACACTGGTGCCGAATGAATCGACGGCGACCGTGACTGGCATATCGCTCACTTCGAATTCGTAAATCGCTTCCATGCCGAGATCTGCAAAGGCAAGCACTTTTGCGCTCTTGATTGCCTTAGAAACGAGATAAGCGGCCCCGCCGACGGCCATCAGGTAAGCGGCCTTGTGGTTCTTGATCGCCTCGATGCCCGTCGGGCCGCGCTCGGCTTTGCCGATCATGGAGATGAGGCCGGTCTGTGCCAGCATCATCTCGGTAAATTTGTCCATTCGCGTGGCCGTCGTCGGGCCTGCAGGCCCGACGACTTCGTCACGCACCGGATCGACCGGACCGACGTAGTAGATGACGCGATTCGTGAAATCGACCGGCAGCTTTTCGCCTCCGGTCAGCATGTCAGCAATGCGTTTGTGCGCAGCATCACGCCCCGTCAGCATCTTGCCGTTGAGCAGGAGCGTTTCCCCGGGTTTCCAGCTCGCGACTTCGGCTTTGGTCAGCGTGTTCAGGTCAACACGCTTGCTCAGTTTTACATCCGGCGCCCAATGCACGTCCGGCCAGATATCTAGTGACGGCGGCTCGCAGAAGGTCGGCCCTGAACCGTCGAGCACGAAATGTGCATGGCGCGTCGCGGCGCAGTTTGGAATCATCGCGACCGGCTTACCCGCGGCGTGGGTCGGATACATCGCTATCTTGATGTCGAGCACGGTCGACAAACCGCCGAGACCCTGTGCTCCGATGCCGAGTGCGTTGACCTTTTCGTAGAGCTCAATGCGCAGCGCTTCCGTCTTGTTCTGCGGGCCGCGCTTTAAGAGTTCATACATGTTGATTGGCTCCATCAACACTTCTTTCGCGAGCAGCATGGCCTTCTCGGCGGTGCCGCCGATGCCGATGCCGAGCATGCCCGGCGGACACCAGCCCGCGCCCATCGTGGGCACCGTTTTCAGCACCCAGTCGACCAATGAATCACTCGGATTCATCATCACAAATTTGCTCTTGTTTTCGCTGCCACCGCCCTTGGCCGCGACGTTGACATCCACCGTGTTGCCGGTCACCAACTCCATATGCACGACGGCGGGCGTGTTGTCATTCGTGTTCTTACGCGCAAACAGCGGATCAGCCACGATGGAGCCGCGCAGCTTGTTTTCCGGATCGTTGTAGGCGCGGGCGACGCCCACGTTCACAGCGTCGGTCACGGAGCCCGGAAAGTTACTGAAACGCACATCCATACCAATTTTCAGGAACACGTTGACGATGCCAGTGTCCTGACAAATTGGGCGGTGACCCAACGCGCACATCTTTGAATTGGTCAGGATTTGCGCGATGGCGTCCTTCGCGGCCGGCGAGGCTTCGGCTTCGTAAGCGCGCGCCAGGTGCTCGACGTAATCTTGCGGGTGATAGAAACTGATGAATTGCAGTGCTGCCGCGATGGACTCAACGAAGTCGTCGTAGTTGATAGTGGTGGTCATGTTTACGGTGTTCGGCTAACTAATCATTATGGCCGCGACCAACGTGCTTTTCGGCGCTATGTTCTGGGTGGGACATCATCCGGTCGGTCGCCGCGATGGCCATTGCTGACAACAGAAATACTACGTGAATGCTGGTCTGTGCGATCAGCGTTTTTTCACTATACGACTCGGCGTTAATGAATGTCTTCAACAAATGAATCGACGAGATGCCAATGATCGCTGTCGCAAGCTTGACTTTCAGTACCGACGCGTTGACATGCGACAACCATTCGGGCTGGTCGGGGTGACTTTCAAGATTCATGCGCGACACAAAGGTTTCATAGCCGCCCACAATGACCATGATGAGCAGATTCGAAATCATGACAACATCAATTAGCCCCAGTACCAACAGCATGATCAGCGTTTCCGTTAACTTTGTCGGCGGCACAGGACATACCTCGCCTTTGGCTGCCATCTGCGCTACGTCACACGGTTGAACCGATGAAGCGATGAGTTGGACTGCTTGCGTCGAACCAAATGCCGCCTCAATCAAGTGAGTCAGTTCGACCCAAAAGTGAAAAACGTAAACGCATTGCGCAACGATGAGACCAATGTAGAGCGGCAATTGCAGCCAGCGCGAAGCGAAAATCGTGAACGCAAGCGGTCCCATTTTCTTTTTGGGCACGTTGGAGCGTTCCGTGGATTTCATACGGTATTCTGAGATTTAGGTGGAAACGGAGGATCGTGGACTACACGCGAGCTTAACGCGACAAAGGCAACTCGACTTCAAGCTGCTTGGCACCATCCAGTTTAGCATCGGCGGAAATCAAATCCAGACTGCGATCATCAATCTGCGACCCACTCAAATTGTATCAACTCTTGCGTGAAAGCACGTATGCATTGGGTCTGGAGCGTCATTACTGAAAAAGTCGACTTAAGCAATAAATGGCCGTTATCCCAGGTTCAGTCTTTACTCTGACTAAAAGCTGACTCCATTAACCGCGTCAGTCTGGCGTCAATCAAAGCCGCTAACGTTGGCGGTCAAAAGGAGCTATCACTTGACGTGTCTTGAGTGATACATTGATTTTTCGTCACAGGAGGAAACCCATGTCTGCACCATCGTCCGCCATCGAATCCGTTTTGGTTGAGAACCGCGTGTTCCCGCCGCCTGCCGCGTTCACTGCGCAAGCCAATGTGAAGCCTGCTGATGTTGCGGCGATGTTGTCCAAAGCGGCCTCTGACTACAGCGGATTTTGGGGGGATCTGGCGTCCGAGCATCTGATCTGGGCGAAACCGTTTACCCAGTCGCTCGACGATAGCAACGCTCCGTTC